>NZ_KV814928.1:0-7127 GCF_001814135.1 Neisseria sp. HMSC067H09
ATTTGGGGGCCAGTTCAGTTTTCAGACGACCTCTTTTTTACGTCAAACCGCTTACGCGCCGCGTTTTTCCAAAGCGGCTACGGCCGGCAACTCTTTGCCTTCCAAGAATTCGAGGAACGCGCCGCCGCCGGTGGAGATGTAGCCGATTTGGTCGGTCACGCCGAATTTGGCAATCGCCGCCAGCGTGTCGCCGCCGCCCGCAATCGAGAATGCTTTGCTTTGGGCGATGGCTTCGGCAAGGGCTTTCGTGCCGCCTGCGAACTGGTCAAACTCAAACACGCCGACCGGACCGTTCCACACCACCGTACCTGCGGCTTTGAGCAACTCAGCAAGCGCGGCGGCGGATTTCGGACCGATGTCCAAAATCATATCGTCTTCGGCAACGTCGGCAATGTCTTTTACAACCGCTTCGGCATCGGCGGCAAAGGCTTTGGCAACGACGACATCGGTCGGCAGTGGTACGGAGCCGCCTTTTGCCGCCATTTTCGCCATGATTTTTTTGGATTCTTCCACCAAATCATGTTCCGCCAGCGATTTACCGATGGCTTTGCCTTCCGCCAACAGGAAGGTGTTGGCGATACCGCCGCCAACGATGAGTTGGTCGACTTTGTCCGCCAGCGATTCGAGGATGGTCAGCTTGGTGGACACTTTGCTGCCGGCGACAATCGCCACCATCGGGCGCGCGGGCTGTTTCAGGGCTTTGCCCAAAGCGTCGAGTTCGCCCGCCATCAATACGCCGGCGCAGGCAACGGGCGCGGCTTGGGCGACGGCTTCGGTCGAGGCTTGGGCGCGGTGGGCGGTGCCGAACGCGTCGTTGACAAACACGTCGCACAAGGCGGCATAGGCTTTGCCCAGTTCCAAATCGTTTTTCTTCTCGCCTTTGTTGATGCGCACGTTTTGCAGCATGACGACATCGCCCGCTTTCAGGGCAGGTTTGTTTTCACGCCAGTCGTTCAATACTTTCACGTCTTTGCCCAACAGGCCGCCCAAGTGCGCGGCAACGGGTGCAACGTCGTCTTCGGGATGGAATTCGCCTTCGGTCGGGCGGCCGAGGTGGGTCATCACGATAACGGACGCGCCGTTGTCCAGGCAGTATTTGATGGACGCGAGCGAGGCGCGGATACGGGTGTCGTCGCTGATTTTGCCGTCTTTGAACGGCACGTTCATATCGGCGCGGATGAGGACGGTTTTGCCCTGCACGTTTTGTTCGGTCAGTTTCAGAAATGCCATGATGTATCCTTTGTGAAGGTTGGAAACGGAAATGGGAATGTTCTCAATTATCCGCGAACGGGGCGCATCGGTAAAGGCGGGATTTGCCTGCGCTTGATTTGCGTCAGCGGCAGCGTCGATATAAAAAGTCGTCTGAAACCTTAAATCCCTTTTTTCAGACGACCTTTCCCCCGTCTCGCCCGCACGATTTACGGTATAATTCCCCATCTTTATCCATTGTTTTCCCAAGCATAAAACCATGACACGCAAAATCCTTGTTACCTCCGCGCTGCCCTATGCCAACGGCAGCATCCACCTCGGCCACATGGTCGAACACATCCAAACCGACGTTTGGGTGCGCTTTCAAAAACTGCGCGGCCACGAGTGCCACTACTGCTGCGCCGACGACACCCACGGCACGCCCGTGATGCTGGCCGCGCAAAAACAAGGCATCGCACCCGAAGACATGATTGCCAAAGTGCGCGAAGAGCACCTCGCCGACTTCACCGGTTTTCACATCGGCTACGACAATTATTACAGCACCCATTCCCCTGAAAACAAACAGTTTTCCCAAGACATTTACCGCGCGCTGAAAGCCAACGGCAAGATTGAGAGCCGCGTCATCGAGCAGCTTTTCGACCCCGAAAAACAAATGTTCCTGCCCGACCGCTTCGTCAAAGGCGAATGCCCCAAATGCCACGCCCAAGACCAATACGGCGACAACTGCGAAGTCTGCGGCACGACCTATTCCCCGACCGAACTGATCAACCCGTATTCCGCCGTTTCCGGTGCCAAACCCGAATTGCGCGAATCCGAACACTTCTTCTTCAAACTGGGCGAATGCGCCGACTTCCTCAAAGCATGGACTTCCGGCAACAACCCGCACGACGGCAAGCCCCATCTGCAAGCCGAAGCCCTCAACAAAATGAAAGAATGGCTGGGCGAAGGCGAAGAAACCACCCTGTCCGACTGGGACATTTCCCGCGACGCGCCGTATTTCGGTTTCGAAATCCCCGACGCGCCGGGCAAATATTTCTACGTCTGGCTGGACGCGCCCGTCGGCTACATGGCGTCGTTTAAAAACCTGTGCGACCGCATCGGCGTCGATTTTGACGAATACTTCAAAGCCGACAGCCAAACCGAGATGTACCACTTCATCGGCAAAGACATCCTCTATTTCCACGCCCTGTTCTGGCCCGCCATGCTGCATTTCTCCGGCCACCGCGCCCCGACCGGCGTGTACGCACACGGTTTCCTGACCGTGGACGGACAAAAAATGTCCAAATCGCGCGGCACCTTCATCACCGCCAAATCCTATCTGGAACAAGGCCTGAATCCCGAGTGGATGCGCTACTACATCGCCGCCAAACTCAACAGCAAAATCGAAGACATCGATTTGAACTTGCAAGACTTTATCAGCCGCGTCAACAGCGACCTCGTCGGCAAATACGTCAACATCGCCGCCCGCGCGTCAGGTTTCATCGCCAAACGCTTTGAAGGTCGCCTGAAAGACGTTTCAGGCAGCGCATTGCTGGCAAAACTCGCTGCCGAAAGCGACAACATAGCCGAGCAATACGAAAACCGCGAATACGCCCGCGCCCTGCGCGACATCATGGCATTGGCAGATGCCGTGAACGAATATGTCGATGCCAACAAACCGTGGACTTTCGCAAATTATGCTAAATTTGGCTTTAATCGATTAAATAAACAGCCAGACATTAAATGGAATCCAGCTGATGCTTTATTTGTTGAAGAAGTATATTCACAAGTTGGATTTTCCAAGGCAATAAATAGGAAAATCGAAGAGTTTGTAGAAGCATTGCCAGAAACAGCACAGCATTTATTCTTTAACTACAAAAAAGAGTATTCAAATCAAAATTTAGTAATTAGAGAAGCAATTGAGAAAACTCAGCAAGAGCTGTCAGTTGACAAACTATATGAAATGTATAAGAAAGGACTTTCTACTCGGAAATTCACTAATGATGTCTTAGGTTATAATCCTAAAGATAAAAGCAGATTTTTTGGATTAACACAGCAAGAATTCAAAAAAGGAATCAATCAAGATATTGATAATATTGCTGAATATTATATTAATATGTTTTCTTTAAATGATGTACAGCATTACCTATGCAGCGAACTCATCAACGCCTTCACCATGCTGACCGCCTACCTCGCCCCCGTGTTGCCGCAAACCGCCGCCAACGCCGCGCGTTTCCTCAATCTGGACGCGATTACTTGGGCGAACACGCGCGAAACCCTAGGCGAACACGCCATCAACAAATACGAACATTTAATGCAACGAGTGGAGCAAAAACAAGTGGACGATTTAATCGAAGCCAACAAACAAAGCATTCAGACGACCCCCGCACCTGCCGCTGAAGAGGGCAAATACGAAAAAGTCGCCGAACAAACGAGCTTCGACGACTTCATGAAAATCGACATGCGCGTCGCCAAAGTATTGAACTGCGAAGCCGTCGAAGGCAGCACCAAGCTCTTAAAATTCGACCTCGATTTCGGTTTTGAAAAACGCATCATCTTCTCCGGCATCGCCGCGTCTTATCCCAACCCCGCCGAATTGAACGGCCGCATGGTCATCGCCGTCGCCAACTTCGCCCCGCGCAAAATGGCAAAATTCGGCGTATCCGAAGGTATGATCCTCTCCGCCGCCACGGCAGACGGGAAACTGAAGCTGCTCGATGTCGATGCCGGCGCGCAGCCCGGGGATAAAGTGGGCTAAAACGCTGAAAAAAGCTGTCTGAAACCATCATGCAAGATGTTCGGACAGCTTTTTTTGTATCTTAAAACCAAGGAAAAACTGATGAAAAAAGCCTTTATATAGTGGATTAACTTTAAACCAGTACGGCGTTGCCTCGCCTTGTCGTACTATCTGTACTGTCTGCGGTTTCGTCGTCTTGTCCTGATTTAAATTTAATCCACTATATTTTCTTTGCTGTTCGCCGGCTTGTCCGCTTCTGCCACCGCGCAAAACCAAACCGGTGCGTCATTCGATGCTGCGGCAAATAAAAAGCTTGCCGCCGAGTGTCAGCAATTGTTTAAAGACACCAATACTTTGGCGAACGGTTCGCTTTGTTATCGGGACAATAAAGAGGCCGCCGAATATTTCAACTTTTTGTCTATGGCTTTGTTGTTTAGCCATCCGAAAGTCGATCAGTGCCGACAATATTCGAGACTGGAGAAGGAATTCAAAAAACAAAGCTTTCACCATCTCGAAGATAAGGAGTTGAAGCGCCTGTGCGCGGAAAGCCGTGAAGAACGTGACCGTTTGCGCCGTCAGGTAGAGGCGTATATGGACAGTAAGATAAAACAGTATGCGGAAGAAGAAGCCCCGCGCCGCGGTGTTCCCGTTGATGAATTGCTGCGTAAAACCGTTGCCGAAGAAACCGAACGCCGCGCCAAAGCCGATGCCTTCATCCGTCAGAAGGATGGCAGATAAGGATGGACGGGGTCGTCTGAAAACTTTGAATATTGGTTTTCAGACGACCCTTTCTTGCATTTGGAGGGTACAATAACAAGAAATTCAAATTTGATTATTCCTACATATGTAAAAATAAAAATATGAATTGGGATAATTGCTTGTATCTGGTTTTTACCGCCTTCATTTTACGACGGTTTGCTTAAAAACAGTCTAAACTAAGAATTTGCCCAATAGATAAAATCCAAAGGAGAAAAATGATGCATCAGCTACCTTTACATATTATTGAGGAAATAAAGACTTTAAATAAAGCAGGACTTTCATTCAACAGTATTATTAATTATATGCGTTTAAAATATCCGCTTGAGCTCAATTCGTCACAAGACATTGATTTAGAAATAATCATCAAACAATTGTCTCCGGCAGAAAAACCAGCCCCATCCCGTTCGCTATCCCGTGGTTTATAAATTTCGGCATAATCTTTCAGACGACCTTTCTACACGATAACGCGTCATGAACATCACTTCATTGCAAGCCTGCCACATCGAGCCGCTTACCCGTGCGCTCTACCAAGAATGGCACGACTTCGCCCCGTGGTCGTCGCTTGAAAAAATTCGTGTCTATTACCGAAAATGTCTGGACGGGGACGGTTTGCCGCTCGCCTTTGCCGCAGTTTCGGAAGACGGACGGCTGCTCGGTTCCGCCGCGCTCAAACGCTTCGACATGGAAGAATTTCCGCAATACGAATACTGGCTGGGCGACGTATTCGTCCTGCCCGAATATCGAGGCAAAGGCATCGGACACGCGCTCATCGCCCATTGTCTAAAAACCGCCCGCTCCTTACGCCTGCCCGCCCTTTACCTCTATACGCCCGACGTACAGGCGGTTTATGCCAAATACGGCTGGCGGGAAATTGCGACGCAATGGCACAACGGCGAAACCGTCTCCGTGATGAAACTGGATTTACAGGTCGTCTGAAAACGTAGAAACAGACATTGCAAGGTTGCGCCCGATATGTTCAGACGACCCTTCCGACCATTCGTACCCCGTAAACACCCTTCGGAAGAATTCTCCCCGCCTGCCCGCAAAAACCGTCAAAATCCCTTATAATTCCGAACCTAAACGAACCCCGTCCTGCCGGCAGCCGCCGACGGGACTTGTCTTAACAACGAAAGAAACACTGTGGACAAACTCAAAATCACCGCCAACGGCCCGCTCAACGGCGAAATCACCGTATCCGGCGCGAAAAACGCCGCCCTGCCGCTGATGTGCGCCGGACTCTTGACCTCCGGCACCCTGCGCCTGAAAAACGTACCCATGCTCGCCGACGTCAAAACCACCCAAAAACTGCTGCAAGGCATGGGCGCGCGCGTTTTGACCGACAACATTCACGAATTCGAAATCAACGGCGGCACCGTCAACAACACCTGCGCCCCCTACGAACTGGTGAAAACCATGCGTGCCTCCATCCTCGTGCTCGGCCCGACGCTGGCGCGTTTCGGCGAAGCCCAAGTCAGCCTGCCCGGCGGCTGCGCCATCGGTTCGCGCCCTGTCGACCAGCACCTCAAAGGCCTCGAAACCATGGGGGCGGAAATCACCATCGAACACGGCTACGTCAAAGCCAAAGGCCGTCTGAAAGGCACGCGCGTCGTCATGGACGTCGTTACCGTCGGCGGTACGGAAAACCTGCTGATGGCGGCAACCCTCGCCGAAGGCACGACCATCCTCGAAAACTGCGCCATCGAACCCGAAGTCGTCGATTTGGCGGAATGCCTCGTCAAAATGGGCGCGAAAATCAGCGGCATCGGCACATCAACCATGACTGTCGAAGGCGTAAAAGAGCTGCACGGCTGCGAACACAGCGTCGTACCCGACCGCATCGAAGCCGGTACCTTCCTCTGCGCCGTCGCCATGACCGGCGGCAAAGTCGTCCTGCGCAACGCCGCCCCCAAAACCATGGAAGCCGTATTGGACAAACTCGTCGAAGCAGGCGCCATCATCGAAGCGGGCGACGACTGGATTTCCATCGACATGCAGCAGCGCCCCAAAGCCGTGGACATCCGCACCGTCGTCCACCCCGGCTTCCCGACCGACATGCAGGCGCAGTTTATGGCGATGAACGCCGTTGCCGAAGGCGACAGCCGCGTCGTCGAAACCATCTTTGAAAACCGCTTCATGCACGTTCCCGAACTCAACCGCATGGGCGCGAACATCACCACCGAAGGCAACACCGCCTTCGTCAAAGGCGTGGAAAAACTCTCCGGCGCCGTCGTGATGGCGACCGACCTGCGCGCCTCCGCCAGCCTCGTCATGGCAGGCTTGGTCGCCGGCGGCGAAACCATCGTCGAACGCATCTACCACCTCGACCGCGGCTACGAACACATCGAGAAAAAACTCGGCAAAGTCGGCGCGAAAATCGAGCGGGTACGCGGTTAAGAGCCCTTGTATAAAAAAGGTCGTCTGAAAGCTTTTTCAGACGACCTTT
>NZ_KV814929.1:0-16884 GCF_001814135.1 Neisseria sp. HMSC067H09
CTTGATGGGAATTTGGGGGATTTTGGGGAATTTTACAAAGGTCTCATAAAACCGATATCAATTATTTGTCCACAACGATTTTGGCTGCCTGTCCGTCAGGCGAGGGTTCGTATTGGGTGGACTCGTCGCCGTAATACAGTACGCCGAGTTTGATGGGGATGCGGCCTTGCGATTTGCGGTGGGCGTTGGAGTCGCGCAGGGAGTAGGCGCAGCCGCAGTATTCTTGTTGGTAGAAGTGTTCGCGTTTGCTGATTTCGATCATGCGCGCGCTGCCGCCGCCTTTGCGCCAGTTGAAATCCCAATACACGACGTCGTCGTAGGGCGCGGCGGCGCGGTGGCCGCAGTCGTTGATTTGCGCCATGTTTTTCCAGCGGGAAATGCCCAGCGAGCTGGTGAAGACGGGGAAGCCGTTTTCGTGGGCGTATTGGGCGGCTTTTTCGAAACGCATGTCGAAACACATGGTGCAGCGGATGCCGCGTTCGGGTTCGAATTCCATGCCTTTGGCTTTGGCGAACCATTCTTTGCGGTCGTTTTCGTAGTCGTCGTCTTTGTCAATGAAGGGGATGCCGAATTTGTCGGCGAAGCGCATGTTTTCTTCTTTGCGCAACATGTATTCTTTGAGCGGGTGGATGTTGGGGTTGTAGAAGTAGATGGTGTAGTCGATGCCGCTGGCGAGCATGGCTTCCATGACTTCGCCGCTGCACGGGGCGCAGCAGGAATGCAGCAGGACTTTTTTATGGCCGCCGGGCGGGGCGAGGACGGGGCGGTTGATGTCGGTAACGATGGGGCTGGTTTTGTCGTTCATGATCGGGGTGTTTCGTTTGTGGTGTTTCAGACGACCTTTGGGTTTTATGGGTCGTCTGAAATGTCGTTATGGGATGGGTTTGTTTTGTTTTTTGGCTGCCTTGCCGTCTTTGGGGTCGGGTGGCGGCGGTTCGGCGAAGATGCTTTCGGGGTTGGGGTGTGCGGCAAATTCTTGCAGCAGTTTTTGGTAGTCTTGGGACTGTTTCATCAGCTCGGCTGCGGCGGTTCGCAGGTTGTCCACGTCTTCGGGCGGGAGGTAGAAGCTGGTGGGGATGTTCAACACTTTGTCGCGCAACGCGGACGGCGGCAGGTCTTTGAGGTTGAGGCTGACGAAGGAGAAGCTAATTCCGTCTCCGTTTTGTTGGTTGGCTTCGTTACGTTGATCGACAAAGGCGCGGAAGCGGCGACGGCACGGGCAAGTCGCAAACCGCCCAAGTCGATACACATGGGATCGAAGTATTCTTGCGTGAAGTTCAGGCGTTCGCCCGCCCCCATATCGGTGGCGGAAATGATGGCGAACGGGCCTTTGCCGTATTTTTCCAAATCGCGGAAGGTGGTTTTGCCGAAAAGGTGGTTTTCAAACTGCTCCTGTAAGAGGTCGCCGCGTCCGTATTCGGGCGAGGCAAGGCGGGGCAGGTTGGTCATGGAGAAGGCTTGTTTGACGACTTGGCGTTGGAAGTTTTGGTGAAGGAAAAGCTTGTAAAACATGGGGATGGTTTCTTCACCTTTGAGCGCGAAGTAGGCGGCGAGGACGGAGCCGCCGGATACGCCGACCACCAAATCGACGTTGGACATCAGCGATTTGCTTTTGCCGCCGATGGTAACTTTTTGCTGCTGAAGCTGCTCCAACACGCCGTAGCCCAACGCCGCCGCGCGCGTGCCGCCGCCGGAGAGCATCAGGATGATGAAGGTGTCGTCTTCTTCGCGCCGAAACTGGCTGGTTTCAAAACGATAGCCTTGGTTCATATCAATTTTATTGATGGTAGCAACAGGCTGATACTTGACCAGCGAGCAGGCAGACAGCGCGGCTAAGGTAAAGGCTGTCAGGACGGTTTTAAACGGGCGTTTCAGCATGGAAGTTGAATAAGAAACCAAAGAGCTTGATTATAATAGATTAAGTCGGTTTTCGATACCGCGCGGCGGGTTAAGGCGATGCCGCAGCGTAGATGGAAAGGTTTTCAGACGACCTTGGTTCATTCCGCAATCGGACAGGTCGTCTGAAAAATAAAATCAGGTTTAAGGCTTGTCCGCCTTGTCTCCGATTTTGCCTTCTTTGCCTTGAAGCAGGTTTTGGATATTGCTTTTATGGCGGTACAACACCAGCACGGCGATGACGACGGTCGCCCAAGCCCAAGAAGGGTAGGGCATCAGCCAGAAGGCGACGAGCGGTGCGGCTACGGTGGCGGCGAGCGCGGCAAGCGAGGACACTTTAAAGCCGAACGCCATCACCAGCCAAATCACCGCGCAAACCAAAGCCGTTGCAGGAGAAAGCGCCAGCAATACGCCCAACGCAGTTGCCACGCCCTTGCCGCCTTTGAAGCCGAAAAACAGCGGCCACATATGTCCGACCAAAGCGGCGACGGCAACCGCGGCTATGGCGATGTCCGACAGATTCAAAGCATCTTGCAGACAGCGTGCCAAAATCACTGCCACCAAACCTTTGAGCGCGTCGCCCAGCAAAGTCAGCGCCGCCGCCTTTTTCTTGCCGCTGCGCAAAACATTGGTCGCGCCGGGGTTGCCCGAGCCGTAAGTGCGCGGATCGTCCATGCCGTAATATTTGGAAACAATGACGGCAAACGACAGCGAACCGATTAAATAAGCCGCGATAACGGCGGATACATTGAACATTTCAGATGCTTTACTTAAAATGGGACGCTCATTTTATCAAAAAAACAGGCAGGCAAATGGACAAAATCTTTTTACGCGGCATGAAGGCGGACACCTTGATCGGCGTGTACGACTGGGAACGCGAACGCCCCCAAACCCTGATTTTGGACTTGGACATCGGCATCCCCGAACAAAGCGGTCAGGACGACCACATCGGCAATACCGTCCACTACGGCGAAGTCTGCGAAGCCGTCAGGGCAAGCCTTGCCGAACAAAGCTTCCTCTTGCTCGAATCATTGGCGGAACACATCGCCAAACTCATCCTCGACAATTTCGGCGCGTTGAGTGTGCGCGTCAAAATCATCAAGCCCGGCATCCTGCCCGATGTCAAAGAAGTCGGCATTGAAATCGAACGCAGCAGGGTTTAAAACAGCACAAACGTTTTAGCGAAACCCGCTTCGCTCCCTTTCAGACGAGCCTTTTCATGACTCAAGAGGTCGTCTGAAAGCTCGGCTTCAACGAAGTTAAAACCCATTCCCGATTTTCAGACGACCCCGTATCAAACTTTACAAAGAGAACACGCAAATGGATTTGAAAGAAACCAAACTCAGCAGCGAGCCGATTTATCAAGGCTCATTTGTTACCATCAACCGCGACAAAGTCCGCCTGCCCAACGGCAACGAAAGCCAGCGTATCGTCATCCGCCATCCCGGCGCGGCCTGCGTTTTAGCGGTTACCGAAGAGGGCAAAGCCGTACTCGTGCGCCAATGGCGTTACGCCGCAGACGCTGCCACGCTCGAGCTGCCCGCCGGTAAACTCGATGCAGGCGAAGACCCCGCCGAATGCGCCCTGCGCGAGCTGGCGGAAGAAACCCCGTACACCGCCGACCGCGTCAAACTCATCAGCAGCTTCTACACCGCCATCGGCTTCTGCGACGAAAAAATGTACTTTTACCAAGCAGAAGGCGTGCGCCTCGGCAGCACCTTGAGCAACGACGAAGATGAAATCACCGAAACCGTCCTGATGAGCAAGGAAGAAGCCCGCACCGCTTTGGCACACAACGAAATCAAAGACGGCAAAACCCTAATCGGCCTGCAATATTGGCTGATGCAGGATTGATGTGAAAAGGATGTAAAAAGGTCGTCTGAAAGAATGTTTTCAGACGACCTTTTTGTTTAAAGTACCGCTTATTTGGTGAAGTTTTTCAGTATGGCGGAGGCGATGTCGTCCAAGCCGAAACCGTCGGCTTCCTGCGCCGAGCCGTTGGGGGTGGCTTTATCAACGAGGTTGGGCAGGACTTGAGCCAGCAGGTCGCCCGCCTGGTTGGCATCGATGCCGAACTTTTGCGCCACTTGGCTGATGGTGTCGCTGCCCAGCGCGTTTTGCAAATCGCTGCCGGATATGGGCGCGTTGTCTTGTTGGTTGGAAACCCAGCTGTTCAATACGTCGCCCAATCCGCCTTGTTGCAACTGGTTGATCAGACTGCCCACTCCGCCTTGCTGACGTACCAAATCCATCGCCATATCGGTCAGAGAGTTTTGTGCGCCGCTACCGTCTTTACCGCCCAGTGCTTGTGCTGCCGCGTTCAGCAGACTGTCCATTAATGCCATGATGTTTCCTTTGTGTGAAGTGTAAAATGCCGAGTGTAACAAAATTCCGTCATTTAATTCGCGGTTTAACTCAATTAAACCCGGCTTAGGGAGAATTGACGCGAAAACAAAAAAGGTCGTCTGAAAGCCTGTGTTGCACTTGAAATCCGAATCCAAGGCCCCTTTATTTCAAGCCGAGGCAGGGAGGTTTCCGCTATTCCCCGTCTTGGAAAATCACGTCGTTTTCAAACCGCGCCATATTGTGCAGTCCGTCGGTCAGGGCGATGCCTTTCAGTTCGTGGCGACGAACCAAGTCCAACACGGCTTCCTTGCCGGAAACGGGATGGCAGCCGGCAGGTCCCATGTGTTGGAAACGGTCGGTGTAAAAGAGGTATAAATAACCGTCCCGCGCGTAAAGTCCGCCGTCTTTGAGGCTTATCCCGACAAAAAGCGGCTGCTCCGCCAGTTGGTTCCAAACGATATACTTCACGGATTTCGCCAAATCCGCCGAATATTTTTCCACCAGCCCGATCAGCAACACATTCTCCTGCGGTGTGTTGCCGGCAAAAAAGTCCAGCAATTCGTCATCTTCGACATTCGTAAACTGCTTGAACAATTCCTCCGCCCGCGCGGGTGTAACCTTATAGGGATTGGAAAAACCGACAATGGCTATCGGATGAAATTGCAGCGGCAGCTTGGCATCGCTACCGATGGACAAAGCATCCATCTTCTCTCTGGAAGCCGCCATGCTGCCCGCGCCGTTCACGCGTATCAGCCAAGAAAGCGCGCATTCAAAATGCTCGCCATCCTGCCCTCTGTATTCCATCAGTTGAATGCCCAGCGAGTGCGCGACACGCAAGACATTGTTCAGATTATTGAACTGGTCCGCCTTATCCAACGCACCGACCAAGCCGATGCCGTCTAAAGCACCGTCCTGCCCGTCTGAAAAAGCTCGCGCCGCTTCATAGGTTTCAAACAGATATAAAACCGTCCGCCCGTCTTTCAGACGACCTATATAAGGGATGCCCGTCCCTTCCGACACATCCGCCTGCATGGCAGACAGCGGCACATACACTTTATCTTTCGCATAAATCGTCCGCGCCGCGCCCTCGCTTTTTTCCTGCGCGGAAAGTCTGCGCGGCTCTTGTACCGTTTCGCCGGACGGCTTGTTCCCAAAAATTTTCGACAAAATACTCATTCGGTTTTCCTTAATGTATTGGTATGCGCCCGCTTGAATGCTTTTCTGCACAACAGAACGGCGGCAAACCGGGCGTGCAGGATTTTATCACAGCCTTTTTCAGACGACTTGCATTACCCCTAAGATACCGTCCATAATAGCTTTATGCTTTAAGCTAGGAAAAACAATGACTCTCCGAACCTCTACGTTATCCCTACTCACCCTGCTTATCCTTTTCCCGACGATGGCTGCAGCGAACGACGAACCATCCGCCGACGGCGACACTTGGGCGGACCACCGCCACGAAGTCGTTTCCAAACGCTTGGACAAATGGTCCAACCGCATTGACGACTGGTTTGGCGAACCCGACCCCGACCACCCTGCCGACGCCAACCTGCGTGTCATGCTTGATACCGAATGGAACCCTGACGACGAATTTACCGTGACGCCCCGCGTACGGGGTCGTCTGAAACTGCCGACCTTGGAGAAAAAAGTCCATGTGGTTTTCGGTGACGACTCTTTGGACGACGAGCTGAAACACGAGGCCAGTGCCTACCGCAACCGTACCAATACCAACGGCAGGATATTCGACGCATCCCAAAGCCGCGACAACAACGCCTCCCTTGCCGTACGTTGGTCTGAAGTATTTGCAAAACAGCGCACCGATACCGACTTCGATATCGGTATCCGCTCCGGCAGCGACCTGTACGCCCGCGCCAAAAGCTCGAGCAATTGGCAACTGACCGACAACATCGACACCAGCCTCGAACAAATCTACCGTTACGGCATCAAGAGCAAACACCATGTCCGTACCAACTGGGAAACGCGCTACATCCCCAGCGAAAGAAGCTTTATCGCCAATCAGGCACACCTGCAATACGAACACGATAAAACCGAAGACTGGACATGGGGCAACAGCCTCTTCCGCCAACACAACCTCGGCAAACACCGCCACGTCAACTACGGCGTGTACACCGGCGGCAATATCGAAAAACGCAAAGCCGCCCTCAATACCTACGGTCCGTTTACCACCTACCGCCAACCGATTTGGCGCAACTGGCTGTTTACCCAAACCGAAGTCAACTACTACAACAACCGCAAAGAAAACCAAAAACACCGCGTCGGCGCGCTGTTAAGGATTGAAGCCTTGTTCTGATGCAAAAAGGTCGTCTGAAAGCCTGTTGCCGGATTCAAATCCCGCCAACTCCACTTTCAGACGACCTTTTTTCAAACTATCTCAAACAAATTATTCTTCCGAACCTTCTTCCCTGCCGTTGAAATACTCCGCCGCGCCGCCGTCGAAAAAGCCCTGCAAAATTGCCTGTGCCGCCACTTGGTCGAGTACCGCCTTCTGTTTGCGCCCGAAGACCTGCGTTTCGGCAAGCAGACTTTCCGCATATAGCGAGGACATACGTTCATCCACCCAATATACGGGCAGGTTGAAACGCCCGTGCAGGCGGCGGCCGAATTTGCGGCTGAGGCGGGTCAACTCGTGTTCCGTGCCGTCGGCGTGGGTCGGCAATCCGACGACCAGATGCTTGGGCTGCCATTCCCGTATCAGCTTGGCGATGGCGTTGAATTTCTCATCGTTGCTGTTGCCGGTCACAGTCGCCAAAGGATGCGACAAGCCAAGTTCCGCATCGCCCTGCGCCACGCCGATACGCGCCTCGCCGAAATCAAACGCCAAAACCGTCCCTACCGGTGCTTTATGCATGACCGGCTCCACAGACAAGCGCATCGGGCTGGATACCCAGCTTGGCGAATGCGGCGGCGTAGCGGTGTTCGTAAGGCATATCGAACAAAATATGCTCGTCCGCCTTCACCGTCAGCCAGACATTGTCCGCCAGCTCGCGTTCAAGCTGCCCTTTGCTCCAGCTCGAATAGCCTATGCTGATCAAAATCTTGTCCACCGCGCCATCACGCGATAAGTTTTCAATCACATCGCGCGAAGACGTCAGCGCAATGTCGTCTGAAACAATCATACTGTTTTGCCAGTTGCCCACGGGCGTATGCACGACATAACCGCGGTCAATCTGTACCGGCCCGCCCATCATGACGTGTTCGTGCTGCATCCGCAAAGGGATATTGCGGTCGGTCGCCGCAAAAATCATGTCCATCGTAATCGGCGACGGTTTGTTGATGATGATGCCCAACGCGCCCTCTTCGTTGTGTTCGCACACATAAATCACCGAATTTTCGAAAAACGGGTCGTCCATATCGGGCATGGCAATCAGGAAATGGTCGGTTAGGTTCATATCGCTCATCTTTTACTTGTTCGGCACAGGCGCATCCACGACGCACACACCGTAAATCTGTTTGCCTTCCACACCGGCAATTTGCTGTGCATCTGCTTTAGCACCACCAAAGCACGACACCGCGCTCAAAGAGTTCTTCGGCGAACCCTGAACGATTTTGTCGCTGTAAACCAAATACGCAAACGCCTTACGCTTAGGATCGTAATAACGGATAATCTGCTGGCTCTTAAACGCCAAACTCGCGCTGCGCTTAAACACTTCCCGCGGCTTGACGACAGCTTGCTCGTTATAACGGATGACCTCCGTCGTCTGCACGCACGACACGGAAGCATCGCTCGCATCCTCCTCTAAATTTACCGTTTCTTTCAAACCGCCTTTTTTCGCATAAGAAATATAACAGGCAACCCCTTGCACATCAGGATCGTCAAAACCCTCGACTTCAATACGGTCATTTTTCCCCAGCATATGAAAAACCGTGCTAGCACGTCCGATTTTGTCGGTATCGTTACCGCAGGAAGCAAGAAGCAGGGCGCAAAGCGCAGGCAGAATAATTTTATTCATGTAAATTAAGAAACCTTTGAAGGTTGGAAATAAAGAAGCTGACACCGCAGCTCCTACTATATAAGACCGCTTGTTCAGATTGCAAGCGCAGAGAAAAGTATTGTCTGAACAAATATGGGCAGATGTTATTTTCAGACGACCCCGCTGACTATATAATTCCGCCTATTGCCTTTATTTTAACGATCCAGAATCCAATCATGCGTTACAAACCTCTTTTACTCGCCCTGCTCATCGGTTTCGCCTCGCCTTCTTTTGCCGCCAAAGACGCGCCCAAGGAAAAGGCTGCGCCTGTCAAAAAAAGCGTCAAAGACAAAAAAGACGCCGAACCTGCTAAAAAAGAAGCTGCCAAAGACAAAGCGAAACCTGCCGCGAAAAACGCCAGGGACAAGGCAGATGACAAGCCCGTAGCCAAAAGCAAAAAAGAAACTGCCGAAGCGGCGAAAAACGAGCGTGCCAAAGAACGCGAAAACGACAAAGAAGTTAAAAAACAAGATAAAACCGACAAAACCAAAAAAGGCGAAGCCAAAGCAGAAGAGAAGGCAGGCAAAGCCGTTCCCGCAAAAGCCGAGCCTGTAAAAGGCAAAGACAAAGCGGCAGACAAACCCGCAGCCAAAAATAATGTAAAGGCAAAAAAAGAAGCCGCCGAGTTGCCTAAAAAAGACGAAGCAGCGGCAAAACAAGATAAAAAATCCGTCGAGAAAAAAGCAGACAAAGCCGATAAGAAAACCGCTGCCGCCGATTCAGACGACTTCAAAGCCGCAGTAACCGCCGCCGCCAATGATTTGGAAAGCAAAAAATCGCTGCGCAGCCGCAATGAAGGTTTCATCATTCACGTCAATACCACGTTGAAACAATTGCAGCAAAGCCGTATCAACCTGTCCGCCATCAACCGCCAACAGCGCGACGCATGGGATAAATTCCAAAAGCTCAATGCGGATTTGAACTACCTGAAAACTCAGGTATCGAATACGCGCGCACAAATTTCCCGTTTCGTTTCAGGCAACTATAAAAACAGCCAGCCTAACGCCGTTGCCCTGTTCCTGAAAAATGCCGAGCCGGGTCAGAAAACCCGCTTCCTGCGTTACACCCGCTATATCAACACCGCCAACGATCAAGTCATCAAAGACCTTGAGAAGCAGCAAAAAGAGCTGGCAGCGCAAGAGCAGAAAATCAACAACGAACTGGCATACCTGAAAAAACTTCAGGTCAACATCCAATCCTCGCTGCGCCGCCAAGGTGTAACCAATACTGCCGAACAGGCGGAAAGCCGCCGCCAAAACGCGCAGATGGCAAAAGAGGCGCAGAAAAAAATCAACCACAAAGAAAACGAACAACGCCTGAACAATCTGTTGAAAGACTTGGAAAAGCGTAAAGCCGAACAACGCCGCCAGGAAGCCGAAGCGCGTAAAAAAGCCGCCGAAGCCCGTCTTGCCGCCGCTGAAAAAGCACGCAAAGACCGCGTCGCCGCCGCGCAAAAAGCCGCTGATGAACGCGCCGCCATGTCCAACCTGACCGCAGAAGACATGAACATCCGCGCGCCTTCCTACGTCAGAATCAGCAATGCCAACAGCTTCAGCCGCATGCAGGGTCGTCTGAAAAAACCGGTCAGCGGCACGCTTGCCGGACTCTTCGGACAAGACCGCGGCGACGGTGAAGTTTGGAAAGGCGTGTTCTACCAAACGACTCCGGCAATCGTCAGCAGCATCGCCGGCGGTACGGTTACCTACGCCGATGAATTGGAAGGTTTCGGCAAAGTCATCGTCATCGATCACGGCGACGGCTATATCAGCATCTATTCAGGTTTGAGCGAAATCGAAGTCGCCAAAGGCTACGCCGTAGCCGCAGGCAACCGCCTGGGCATCAGCGGAACCCTGCCTTCAGGCATGGAAGGCCTGTATTTGGAAGTCCGCTACAACGGGCAGGCAATGAACCCGCTCTCCTGGATAAGCTGACCTGCAAACCGGTTTGACATTTTCAGACGACCTTTTGCTGTATCCACGGGGTCGTCTGAAATTTAACAACTGAACCCGACGACCCTATATTCAAAAGCTTTTACACCCGCGCAGATATTTTTTACGCTAACCCTGTTGTTTACCAAGCGTAAATCGCATACAGTCTTGCGAATGTATATTCAGGTCGTCTGAAGCAATATTTCCCACCCCGTTTCACAGTCATTACGGTCTGAAATGAAATAAGACAAAAAGAAAGCTATTCATAATGTCAACATCCACTTTGAAAAAAGTCGCACTCTACACACTCGGCGCATTCAGCGGTGTCGCCCTCAGCTTGAGCGTTCAAAGCTTTGCCGCCGAAAAAGACAAAAAAGACAACGAAACCCTGCCCGTACAATCCATCCGCAACATGGCGGAAGTTTACGGACAGATCAAAGCCAATTATTACCAAGACAAATCCGATGCCGATCTCTTTGAAGGCGCGATGAAAGGCATGGTATCCGACCTCGACCCGCATTCCGAGTATTTGGATAAAAAAGGCTTTGCCGATATGAAAGAATCTACCAGTGGCGAATTCGGCGGCTTGGGTATGGAAATCGGGCAGGAAGACGGATTTATCAAAGTCGTTGCCCCGATTGAGGATACGCCCGCCGAGCGCGCAGGCGTGAAAAGCGGCGACTTCATCGTCAAAATCGACAACGTTTCCACACGCGGTCTGACCACCAGTGAAGCCGTGAAAAAAATGCGCGGCAAACCGGGTACCAAAATCACCCTGACCCTTTCGCGCAAAAATGCGGATAAACCCATCGTCGTCAACCTGACCCGCGCCATCATTAAAGTCAAAAGCGTCCGCCACCACCTGCTCGAACCGGGCTATGGCTACATCCGCGTGTCCCAATTCCAAGAGCGCACCGTGGCAGCCATCAATGAATCCGCCAAGGCATTGATTAAAGAAAATAAAGGCGCTCCGCTCAAAGGCCTCGTCCTCGACCTGCGCGACGACCCGGGCGGTCTGCTTGACGGCGCGGTCGGCGTGTCTGCCGCCTTCCTACCTGCAGATGCAAAAGTCGTCAGCACCAAAGGACGCGACGGCAAAGAAAGCTCGGTATTGAAAGCCCGTCCCGAAGACTATATCCGCGTGAGCGGCAAAGACCCGCTGGCAGATCTGCCTGCCGAGTTGAAAACCATCCCGATGACCGTGTTGATTAACTCAGGTTCCGCCTCCGCTTCCGAAATCGTCGCAGGCGCGCTGCAAGACCACAAACGCGCCGTCGTCGTCGGTACGCAAAGTTTCGGCAAAGGCTCGGTTCAAACCCTGATTCCGCTGTCTAACGGCAGCGCAGTCAAACTGACCACCGCACTGTACTACACGCCGAACGACCGCTCGATTCAAGCGCAAGGCATCGTTCCCGACGTCGAAGTCAAAGACAAAGACCGCGCTTTTGAAAGCCGCGAAGCCGACCTCGCCGGACACATCGGCAACCCGCTCGGCGGCGAAGACGTCAACAGCAGCAACGAAATCAGCACCCCTGATTCAAACGAAGCTGCCAAAGCCGATGAAAACGCCAAGTCCAAAAAAGGCAAGGACAAAGAGAAAGACGAAGACATTTCCAGCCGTCGTATTCCTAATCCCGCCAAAGACGACCAACTCCGCAAAGCCTTGGATTTAGTCAAAAATCCAGTCGAATGGCAGAAGTCTTTAGGTTTGGCGGCGAAAAAACCGGCTCCGAAAAAAGACAAGAAAGACGGTAAAGACGAAAGCAAATAAGCCCAGTCCGAATCCTTGAAAAAAGGTCGTCTGAAAACGATATCAGTTTTCAGACGACCTTTTCACACTTCAAAAATCCCATAGGGAAAACATCATGGCAAAAGCCCCCAAAACCATCTACCAATGCACCGAATGCGGCGGCACTTCCCCGAAATGGCAAGGCAAATGCCCGCATTGCGGCGAGTGGAACACACTTCAGGAAAGCCTAGCCGCGCCCGAACCGAAAAACGCCCGCTTCCAATCTTGGGCGGCGGATACCTCGACCGTCCAATCCCTCTCCGCCGTTACCGCCACCGAAGTGCCGCGCAATCCGACCGGCATGGGCGAACTCGACCGCGTATTGGGCGGCGGTTTGGTAGACGGCGCGGTTATCCTGCTCGGCGGCGACCCCGGCATCGGCAAATCCACACTGCTGTTGCAAACCATCGCCAAAATGGCGCAAAGCCGAAAAGTGCTGTACGTTTCCGGCGAAGAATCCGCCCAACAAGTCGCCCTGCGCGCGCAGCGTTTGGAACTGCCCACCGAAGGCGTGAACCTGCTTGCCGAAATCCGCATGGAAGCGATTCAAGCAGCGTTGAAACAGCATCAGCCCGAAGTCGTCGTCATCGACTCCATCCAAACCATGTATTCCGACCAAATCACTTCCGCCCCAGGTTCCGTGTCGCAGGTGCGCGAATGCGCCGCCCAACTGACGCGCATGGCAAAACAGATGGGCATCGCCATGATACTGGTCGGACACGTTACCAAAGACGGCACGATTGCCGGCCCGCGTGTGCTGGAACACATGGTCGATACCGTGCTGTATTTCGAGGGCGACCAACATTCCAACTACCGCATGATACGCGCCATCAAAAACCGCTTCGGTGCAGCAAACGAATTGGGCGTATTCGCCATGACCGAAAACGGTTTGAAAGGCGTGTCCAACCCGTCCGCCATCTTCCTTGCCAGCTACCGCGACGACACGCCCGGCTCGTGCGTTTTGGTTACACAAGAAGGCAGCCGCCCGCTTTTGGTCGAAATTCAGGCATTGGTCGATGATGCACACGGTTTCACACCCAAACGACTCACCGTCGGTCTCGAACAAAACCGCCTCGCCATGCTGCTCGCCGTCCTCAACCGCCACGGCGGTATCGCCTGTTTCGACCAAGATGTGTTCCTCAACGCCGTCGGCGGCGTCAAAATCGGCGAACCCGCCGCCGACCTCGCCGTCATCCTCGCCATGCTCTCCAGCTTCCGCAACCGCCCGCTGCCCGAAAAAATGGTCGCCTTCGGCGAAATCGGCCTCAGCGGCGAAGTCCGCCCCGTCGCACGCGGACAAGAGCGGCTCAAAGAAGCGGAAAAACTCGGCTTCAAACGCGCCATCGTCCCCAAAGCCAATATGCCGCGCAACGAAAAAGAGTTTCCGAATCTAAAAATCTTCGGCGTTTCCAGCCTTCAGGAAGCCATCGAAATCTGCCGCGATGCGGAAAATTGACAGACAGCAACATGAAAGGTCGTCTGAAAACCTATCCCCAGTTTCAGACGACCTTCATCGAGGAGCGTGTGGTGCATTTGATATGCCTCTTACTCAAATCAGTATGAAGCAAAATTCCAGCCTATTCTTTTGCTTTTTAGGAAGAGAGGGGAAGGGCGATAGGTTGGGGATTTTCTATTTCACTTTGCCATACTATACGAATGTGAGGCTAGGGTAGTCTGGTGTTTCTGATTTTATAGTGGATTAAATTTAAATCAGGACAAGGCGACGAAGCTGCAGACAGTACAGATAGTACGGCAAGGCGAGGCAACGCCGTACTGGTTTAAAGTTAATCCACTATAATTTGCCGTATAGAGCGGCATACGTTTAAAGATTGAAAAGCGGAAGAGGGTGGAAAATACAGTCGGTTTGAGAAGCAGTTCGCACTACCCCCGCATCCTGTTAAAATACCCGGTCTGAAAAGACAGAAGACAAGAATAGAATTATGAGTATTGCCAATAATAAAAAAGCCTTTCACGACTTCTTTATCGAAGATCAGCTCGAAGCCGGCCTGGTATTGGAAGGTTGGGAAGTCAAAGCCATCCGCGCAGGGCGGGTGCAGCTGAAAGAAAGCTATATCTACTGGAAAAAAGACGCTTTTTATTTGGTCGGCTGCCATATTACCGCGCTGCCGACTGCCTCGACGCATGTCAAACCCGACCCCGTCCGTCCGCGCAAGCTTTTGCTCAAGCAATCCGAAATCAACAAGCTCATCGGCAAAACCGAGCGCGCGGGTTACACCATCGTCCCGTTGAACCTGCACTTTACGCGCGGCAAAATCAAAATGGAAATCGGTTTGGCGAAGGGTAAAAAACAACACGACAAACGCCAAAGCATGAAAGAAGCCGACTGGAAACGCGAAAAACAACGTTTGATGAAAAATGTGCGCTAAGGCTGATAACAGCGTGAATGGAACGCTGGGCGCCGATGCTGCTGCAAACTTGTATCTGCTTTTTACACATCAAGCCCTATGTTTGCAAAAACATACCCAAGATTGCTTTCTTCAGGCTTTTCAGACGACCCCTGCGACCCAATAATCAGGGTCGTCTGAAATTTTACGGAGTAACGCCATGTCCCGCTCTTCGCTTTTCCTGCCACTGTTTTTGATTATCTTTGGTGCCGTTTGGTTTTTGAAAACGACGGACATCCTGCCCGCTACTTCGACCATCGTGTCCGCCGGTATGGTGCTGGCGGGGATTGCGGTTTTGGTGATGGACGGTGTCAACAAGCAGTCTATCGTTTCCGGCCCGCTGCTGGTGTATATCGGCGCGGCGGTATATCTGCACAATCAATACTGGCTCGGCTATTCGCCGCTGGTTGCTTTGGGAATGATGGTGCTGGGTTGCCTGCTGCTGCTTTCGCGCAGCGATATGGTGCCTTATAAGCAGCATAAACAGCAGGATAACTAAGCCCCTCTCTCTGCAAAGGTCGTCTGAAAATGGTATAATCCGCCGTTTTCAGACGACCTGTTTTGTTATCGGAATCCCGTTTTGAAACAGTCAGACCGTTCCCTATCACTCTGCAAAGTTCCCGCCATGACCCAAGACAAAATCCTCATTCTCGACTTCGGTTCGCAAGTTACCCAGCTTATCGCCCGCCGCGTGCGCGAAGCCCATGTCTACTGCGAGCTGCATTCCTTCGACATGCCTTTGGACGAAATCAAAGCCTTCAATCCGAAAGGCATCATCCTATCCGGCGGCCCCAATTCCGTTTACGAATCCGACTATCAAGCCGATACCGGCATCTTCGATTTGGGTATTCCGGTTTTGGGTATCTGCTACGGAATGCAGTTTATGGCGCACCACTTGGGCGGTGAAGTGCAGCCCGGCAACCAGCGCGAATTCGGTTACGCGCAAGTCAAAACCATCGATAGCGAACTGACCCGCGATATTTACGACGATGCGCCCAATACGCTGGACGTATGGATGAGCCACGGCGATAAAGTGTCCAAGCTGCCCAACGGCTTTGCCGTTATCGGCGATACCCCGTCATGCCCGATTGCCATGATGGAAAACGTCGAAAAACAATTCTACGGCATCCAATTCCATCCCGAAGTGACCCACACCAAACAAGGCCGCGCCCTGTTGAACCGCTTTGTCTTGGATATCTGCGGTGCGCAACCGAGCTGGACGATGCCGAACTACATCGAAGAAGCCGTTGCCAAAATCCGTGAACAAGTCGGCAGCGACGAAGTGATTTTAGGTCTTTCTGGCGGTGTGGACAGCTCCGTAGCCGCCGCGCTGATTCACCGAGCCATCGGCGACCAACTGACTTGCGTGTTCGTCGATCACGGCCTCTTGCGCCTGAACGAAGGCAAAATGGTGATGGATATGTTCGCCCGTAACTTGGGTGTGAAGGTGATTCATGTTGATGCCGAAGAGCAATTCATGGCGAAACTCGCCGGCGTTACCGACCCTGAGAAAAAACGCAAAATCATCGGCGCGGAATTTATCGAAGTATTTGATACTGAAGAGAAAAAACTTACCAACGCCAAATGGTTGGCGCAAGGCACGATTTACCCTGACGTCATCGAATCCGCAGGCGCGAAAACCAAAAAAGCCCACGCCATCAAATCGCATCACAATGTCGGCGGCCTGCCTGAAAACATGAAACTCAAGCTGCTTGAGCCGTTGCGCGACTTGTTCAAAGACGAAGTGCGCGAACTCGGCGTTGCCTTGGGCTTGCCGCGCGAAATGGTGTACCGCCATCCGTTCCCCGGCCCCGGTTTGGGCGTGCGTATCTTGGGCGAAGTGAAAAAAGAATACGCCGATTTGCTGCGTCAGGCGGACGACATTTTCATCCAAGAATTGCGCAATACCACCGACGAAAACGGCACATCTTGGTATGACCTGACCAGCCAAGCCTTCGCCGTGTTCCTGCCCGTCAAATCCGTCGGCGTAATGGGTGACGGACGCACTTACGACTACGTCGTCGCGCTGCGCGCAGTTATCACCAGCGACTTTATGACCGCACACTGGGCAGAACTGCCGTACTCACTGCTCGGCCGCGTGTCCAACCGCATTATTAATGAAGTCAAAGGCATCAACCGCGTGGTTTACGATGTAAGCGGCAAACCGCCTGCCACGATTGAGTGGGAATAAAAGTAAAGATATAGTGATTAACTTTAAACCAGTACGGCGTTGCCTCGCCTTTGCTCAAAGAGAACGATTCTCTAAGGTGCTGAGGCACCAAGTGAATCGGTTCCGTACTATATGTACTGTCTGCGGCTTCGTCGGTCTTGTCCTGATTTAAATTTAATCCACTATATTAACGCATAAAAAGGTCGTCTGAAATGGTTTCAGACGACCTTTTGGTTTTTAAACAACAAATTCTTTTACCGTGTAATCAACACTCTGCTCTTAATCGGCTATATGCTGAAACCAATTTGCAAAGGTCTCGGCTTATATAGTCAATTAAAAACAAAATAGCACAATACTC
>NZ_KV814930.1:0-1514 GCF_001814135.1 Neisseria sp. HMSC067H09
GGGGATGTCCAACTTTTGGGGTGCAGTTCAGTTTCGTTAAAATTTTCAGACGACCTTTGGATTTTTTCAGGAAAAAAATAGTTATTGTTCTCACTTATTTTGAGAATTATGTTGCTATATTATTCACGATGAACGATTCAGACGAGCTGCAAGATGTTGGACAATGTTATCTGCTGCTTGACGTTTATCTGTTTCTGGAAATGAAATCTCATGTTCGTCATCAATAATGGTGATCTGATTAGTCGTTTTTCCCATTGACTGGGAAATTTGATTTGCAACCAGCATAGGGATATTTTTCCTGATTCTTTTGATTCTGGCATATTCTAGAACGCGTTCGCTTTCAGCGGCAAACCCGACACAGAAGGGAGGGGTAGGTAAAGAAGCAATGGAAGCGAGAATATCAGGGTTTTCCGTTAATTCGATAACAGAAACTTTACCGGAACCATCTTTTTTCATTTTTTGGGAACTGCTATTTTTCACCTTATAGTCAGCAACAGCTGCAACGGAGATAAATACATCTTGGTTGGTAATATGATTGTGAACAGCACGGAACATTTCTTCAGCACTTACGGCTTGTTCTGTATGAAAAAGCCCGGTTGGAATAGTAGTTTGGAGTTGCCCATAAATCAGAGTTACTTTAGCCCCTGCAGCCCTGCATGCCCGTGCTAAAGCCGTACCCATTTGTCCGCTAGAGATGTTTGTAATACCGCGTACGGGGTCGATGGCTTCAAACGTTGCTCCGGCTGTGATTAAAATACGTTTGCCTAATAAGATTTTAGGTGTCCATAAGTCGGAAATTAAATCAGCCAAATCAGCTGCTTCAAGCATTCGGCCAAGTCCAATTTCCCCACAGGCCTGTTCGCCATATGCCGGCTGAAAGACAGTAATACCGTCTGAACGTAGTTGTTCGATATTGCGCAGATTGGCAGGGTTGTTCCACATTTCTACATTCATGGCGGGAACAACTGCTAAAGGACATTTCCGTGCAGCAACAAGATTGGTCAGGAGGTTATCGGCAATGCCATTAGAAATTTTTGCAATCGTATTGGCTGTTGCAGGAGCAATGACCAGTGCATCTGCCTCACGTGTTAAATTAATATGAGCCATGCCATTTCCTAAGCCATTTTCATGCATATCCGTTAGGACAGGATTTCCGCTTAAAGCCTGAAAAGTCAGTGGTGAAATAAATTCGGTTGATGTTTTGCTCATTACCACACTGATTGAATGCCCCTGTTTTTTCAGCAAGCGTACCAACTCGCAAGACTTATAAGCGGCAATGCCGCCACTAATACCTAAGAGAATATGTTTACTCATGATTAAAATACATGTTCAAAATAGGTTTATACTAACATGGATAAAGAGTAAACAAGCAATTTTGAGGAGAGTCTATATATGTCAACGAGGCGATGCGATATTCAGGAGGATAAATATTTTCTGAATGAGCAAGATTGGTAAAATATGATGCGAGATTGAATAACATAAGGTCGTCTGAAAGGGATTTCGGACGACCTTTG
>NZ_KV814931.1:0-260 GCF_001814135.1 Neisseria sp. HMSC067H09
AGGAGTTGTGCCGCTTTGTTAATTTTTATAACACGGTGAAGCCGCACCGAAGTTTGAACGGCGATACGCCGTTTGAGGCCTTGCAGGCTTATTTCTCTCAACCTGTGATGTAAACAATGCGATGATTTCCTACAATTAAAATATCTACTTCGTCATTCTTACCCTTCCTATGCTGGAATAAACGTAGCGGCATAAGTTTACTGATTTTAATCTGTAATACATATAAAAAAGGTCGGCGGATTCGCATTTGAAGTGCAACT
>NZ_KV814932.1:0-202 GCF_001814135.1 Neisseria sp. HMSC067H09
TCGCTATTCTCCCAACCCAAAGGCTTCTGCAACCTCCAACTCATCCGGCGGCACCGTACCCAATCCACCCAATAATGCAGGTAATAACGATCCAAGTGCAGATGCTGATACCGATGGCGCAGAAAAGAGTATCTCACCCCCTATCACAGACCATGGAACAGTGCCACCGACAGGCAATGGCAAACCTGTCCCAAATCCAACG
>NZ_KV814933.1:0-34107 GCF_001814135.1 Neisseria sp. HMSC067H09
CGGTGTCGCCCGCAGCGATTTTTTCGCTGTCGCTGTCTGCTTCATCGTTCGCTTTCAGCTTCCAGCCTTTATCGGCTGTCGCTTTCACTGACTTGATCGCGTCGTGGATGTTGTTTTCACCTGTTCCACCGATGTTGCTGGTCGTAACGTTGCCGTTGTTGTTGGCTGCGTTGCCGCCCAAGATGGTTGCCAGGTTCACTTGGGTAGCATCCAGCTGGGCTTCGGTCGCGGCTTTGTCCGATCCGGCCAATGGGGCGCTGCCCAATGTGGTGTTGGTCAGTCCGCTGACAATACCTTCTTTACCGTCAATCACGACCGGTTTGCCGCCGTTCGCCGCGTCTTTGCCGATGGTGACTTTCTCGGCCAGGCTGAAGTCGATTTCTTTGCCTGTACCGCTTGTGGTAACGATATTCTTGTCTTTGCTTGTGTACTTGACAGTATCGCCCAAGTTCACTTTTTCAGACGACCCGTTGTCCGCAACGATGTTCAGACCTTTGCCGACTTCTTCGCCCACTTTATCCAAAGCATCTTGAATCGTGCCTACGGCTTCATGTTTCGTACCGTCTGCTTTGGTTACAGTAAAGACAGGAGCTTCAATCGCACCAGTAATCGGGTTGATGCTGCTATTCAACGCTTTGGCAATCGGATTCAGCTGGCTGACGTTAACCGCATCAGTGTCTGCCACACCTTTGGCTACGTTGGCGATTTTGTTGCCGCCGTTGTTCAGACCGGCAGTAGTCAGAGACACTTGGCTTGGCGAACCGTCTGCACCGATCTTCAAACCTTCGGTAGTCAAGACGCTGTTGCCTGCGATAACACTTTCGGCAACCACGCTGGTCGCTGCCACTGAATCAGCTTTGACATGATCAAACTCAACGTCGTCTGAAGTTTCAACCGTCAGATCTTTGCCGCTGCGTTTCACTCGGATGTTCTTACCTTGTTTCACGGTCACGGTGTCGCCCGCAGCGATTTTCTCGCTGTCGGTCTCGTCGTTCGCTTTCAGGTTCCAGCCTTTGTCAGCAGTTTCTTTAACTGCGGCAATGGCTTCGTGGACGTTGTCTTTACCTGTACCACCAATGTTGTTGGTCGTTACGTTGCCGTTGTTGTTGGCTGCGTTGCCGCCCAAGATGTTTTTCAGATTCACTTGGGTTTCGTTCAGCTGCTCTTCAGTCGCAGCTTGACCTTTGGTGGCAAAGTCCGCACTGCCCAATGTGGTGTTGGTCAGTCCGCTCACTGTACCGGTCGTACCGTCAATCACAACCGGTTTTTGACCTGCTTTGCCAACGGTAATCTTGTCAGCCAGGCTGAAGTCGATTTCGTTGTTCGCTACGGTCGTCACGATGTTCTTGTCTTTGCTCGTATAGGTAACGGTTTCGCCCAAGTTGACTTTGTCCGCATTACCGTTGTCTGCGGCAATCTTCAGACCTTTGTTCAACTCGTCGCCGACTTTGTCCAATGCTTCTTGAACGGTATGCACTGGTGCACTTACCGTACCGTCCGCTTGTTTGACGGTAAAGTCAGGAGCCGCAACGGAACCGTCCGCACCAACGGTCGTGTTCAACGCTGTTGCCAACGGTTTGATTTGCTCGACATTTACTGCATCGGTGTCGTCCGTACCTTTGGCTACTTTGGTAATCTTATTGCCGCCGTTGTTCAGACCGGCAGTAGTCAGTGACACTTGGTTCGGAGAACTGTCATCACCAATCTTCAGACCGTCGGTCGTCAATACGCTGTTACCTGCGATAACGGTTTCTGCAATCACATTGGTGGCATTGACGGCATTGAATTCAACATCTTCTGAAGTAGCTACGGTGATGTTTTTGCCGTCGCGGGTTACTTTGATGTTTTTGCCGTCTTTGAAGTTAACCGTTTCGCCGGCAGCAACTTTCTCTTCGGTATCGTCGTTCGCTTGCAGCTTCCAACCTTTTTCCACCGTCTCTTTCACAGACTTGATTGCGTCGTGAACCGTATTTTGGTTAGTACCACCGATATTGCTCATAGCAATATTGCCGTTGGTATTTTCTGCGTTACCACCCAAGATATTTTTCAGGTTCACTTGGCTAGCATTCAGCTGTTCTTCGGTCGCAGCTTGGCCTTTGGTGGCAAAGTCCGTACCGCCCAAGGTTTTGTTGGTCAGTCCGCTTACCGTGCCGTTCGTACCGTCAAGGACAATCGGAGTGCCGCCGGCTTTGCCCAACGTAACTTTGTCGTTCAAACCGAAATCAACTTTGCCTCCCGGCAGGGTTTTGGTCTTAATGTTGCCATCGGTACCGGTGTAAGTAACGGTGTCGCCCAAGTTGACTTTTTCAGACGACCCTTCATCAGCGGCAATAACCAAACCTTTCTTCAACTCTTCGCCCACCTTATCCAAGGCTTCTTGAACCGTACCGACAGCGGTATTTTTCGTGCCGTCCGCTTTAGTTACGGTGAACGCGGGCGCAGCCACTTCACCCGTTGTCGGGTTGACTGTTGTGTTCAATGCGGCTGCAATCGGTTTAAGTTGCTCGACATTTACCGCGTCGGTATCCGCAGTGCCTTTGGCGATGTTGGAGGCTTTGTTGCCGCCGTTGTCCAGACCAGACTTGGTCAGGGAAACAGGAGCGTTTGCTGCGCCATTGGCAATAGTCAGTCCGTTGCCGTTCAACACGCTGTCGCCGACCGTGACTTTATTGAAAGCAACGTCGTCTGAAGTGGCTACAGTGATATTCTTACCTTCGCGGGTCACGGTGATGTTTTTGCCTTGTTTGATGGCTACTTCATCATCAGGACTGATTTTTTCGGCCTGTGCCGAAGTTTCTTCGTTCACTTTCAGCTTCCAGCCTTTTTCAGCAGTCTCTTTCACTGACTTGATCGCCTCGTGAATGTTGGCTTTGCCTGTGTCGCCGATATTGGCAGTGGTTACATTGCCGTTGGTGTTTTCTGCATTACCGCCCAAGATGTTTTTCAGGTTCACTTGGGTTGCATCCAGCTGGGCTTCGGTTGCGGCTTTGTTTGAAGTCGCGAAGCCGGTACCGCCTAACGTAATATTGCTCAAACCGCTCACTGTTCCCGTCGTACCATCGATACTGACAGGTTTGCCTGTGTCTTGACCGATTTTGACGGTATCGGCAAGTTTCAGTTGTACGCCGCCTTCAACTGTTTCGCTGACAATGTTGCTGTCGCCTTTGATGTTGACAGTGTCGCCCAATGCGTATTTTTTGCTGCCTTCTGTACCGCCAACGTTGATGCCTTTGGCGATATTTTCGGCATTGGTGTTGGCTTTCTGATCAACTTTGTACAGTTGCGCTCCATTAACAGCATCGGTGCTGTCAGCCGCAAGTGTGCCTTCGGCAACTTTGGTGATTTTGTTACCGCCGTTGTTCAGACCGTTTTTAGTCAGGGATACGGAAGAGCCTGCTGTACCGTTGGAGATGGTCAAACCGCTTCCGTTCAACTCGCTGTCGCCTGCGGTTACTTTGGGCGTATTCAACCCTGCACCTGTCAACTCGCTGCCGCCGACGGTTACTTTATTAAACTCGACGTCGTCTGAAGTCGCTACGGTGATGTTTTTGCCGTCGCGGGTTACTTTGATGTTTTTGCCGTCTTTGAACGTTACCGTTTCGCCTGCTGCTACTTTTTCGGCAGTATCGCCGTTGGCTTGCAGATTCCAGCCTTTTTCAGCAGTTTCTTTGACAGATTTAATTGCATCGCTGACGGTAATCTTGCCTGTTTCACCGATGTTGGTAACCGTTACCGTACCGTTTTGGTTGGTTGAACCTGTACCCAAAACATTTGCCAGATTGGTCTGCGCGGCATCTATCTGCTCTTCAGTCGCAGCTTGACCTTTGGTAGCGAAATCCGTATCGCCCAAGGTTTTGTTAGTCAGCCCGCTTACCGTGCCGTTCGTACCGTCGATAACAACTTTCTTACCGTCGGTTTTACCAATGGTGATTTTTTCGGCAAGACTGAAGTCGATATCCTTGTTCGTGCCACTAGTCGTAACGATATTTTTGTCTTTGCTCGTGTACTTGACGGTATCACCCAGATTGATTTTCTGGTTATTGCCGTTGTCTGCCGCAATGGTCAGGCCTTTATTCAATTCGTCGCTGACTTTGTTCAAAGCATCTTGAACGGTATGTACAGGCGTGCCTGCCGTACCGTCGGCTTGTTTGACGGTAAAGCTCGGCTGTCCGACCGTACCGTCTGCACCAACGGTCGTGTTCAATGCGGCTGCAAGCGGTTTGATTTGCTCGACATTTACCGCGTCGGTGTCTGCCGTACCTTTGGCTACTTTGGCAATCTTATTATTGCCGTTATCCAGACCGTTTTTGGTCAGGGAGACAGGGGCGTTTACTGCACCATTGGAGATAGTCAATCCGTTATCCTCCAACACGCTATTGCCCGCGGTAACTTTAGGCGTAACCAATCCTGCATTCGTCAGCGTGCTGTCGCCTGCTTTCAAGGTAGTCGCAGTTACGCTGGTCAACGTAATATCGTCATTCAGCTTGACGGTAACATTGTCGTTGTCGGCGGAAGTAGTGATGTTATTGCCGCCTTTGATGCCGACGCGCTCACCCAGTTTTTTGCTTGAGGTCGAAGTGTTGCCGTCCGCATCAAAAGTCAGACCTTTGTCAGCCAGCTCTTTAAGCTGGGCATAATTCACAGCATCATCTTCATTTTCACCTTTGGCAACTTTGGTGATCTTGTTGCCGCCATTGTTCAAGCCGGACTTGGTCAGGGATACAGGATTGTCACCATTGGCAATGTTCAAACCATCATTGGTCAGAACGCTGTCGCCCGCTTTGAGTTTATCGGCATTGACGGTTTGAACAGTGATTTCGTCTTTCAGCTTGACTTTAATGCCGTCTGTACCCGCTTCGGTAACCACATTTGTATCGTCGCCTTTAATTGCCAGCGTTTCGTCCAGTTTTTTGGTTACAGGAGAGCCGCTGTTGCCACTAAAGGTAATACCTTTGGTATCGACGATATTTTTTGCTTCCACACCCTTTTGAATCTCAGCTTTGGCGTCGTCTGAAAGGTCAATTTCGTAGTTGGTGGTTTTGGTTAGATTGCCGTTTGTCGTTTCAGACGACGTTAATTTCAGCTTACCACCGTTTTTCGTGCTGACCGTGGTATTGTCAGCATGAACGGTGTAGGTCGTTTTATTACCTGCTTCCACAGCAGTAACATGGGTATTGTCGCCCTTTTCTACCGCGCTGGTTTTTTCGCTGTTGGCAACAGCCTCATTGATGGCTTGTGCAACATCAGCAGCCGTGGCGAAAGCATCGCCCGTCTTTCCAGCATTAACCGTACCACCCGTACCCGCTGTCAATGTAGATTTATTGACATTGAACGCGACGGTGCCGTTTTTGTTTTCGGCGGTCGTACCTGTGCCATTAACGAAGTTCAGCTTGGAATCAGCTTGATTCAACGTTTTAGCATCTTCGCCGTTAACTTGTACGCCAATGTTTTGCAATGCGCTGTCGGCTTTTGTCAAAGAGGCTTTGGTTTTGTCTGACAAATCCAAATTGTAGGTAGTGACATTGGTGGTTGTATTTTCAGACGACGTCAGTTTCAAACCATCTACACTACTGTCGAGCGCTACGGCTGCGCCTTTGGCGTTGACGGTGTAAACCGTATGTCCGTCAGTCGGGTTATCGGTTTTGGTTACGCTGGCAACATTCGTACCCCCTTGAACCTCGGTTTTCGCGGCTTTAACTTGTTTATAGCTTGCTGCGTCATTATCTGCCACGCCGTCGGCAATGTTGGTAACCTTGTTGCCGCCGTTGGAGAGTCCGCCTGCAGTCAGGCTCACAGGGTTGCTGCCAGAGCCGATGGTTACGCCGGAGCCGTTAACAGTCGTGCCGGCAGTAGTTACATCGCCGCTAAAGGCTGCGGAAGTCAGGCCGGTCAATTCTTTTGCCAGTTTGACATTCAGCGTGCCGCTGTTTTTTTCCGTAACGACGCCGATATTGTTTTCAGACAGTTTGTCTGCATTGTTTTGTCCGCCTTTAACGGCTACGGTGCTGCCTAACAAGCGGTCGATTTTTTCACCTGAATCACCTTCAAAATATAACGGCGTGCGTACAGCGCTGCTCAAAGCGGTAAGCGCACCACCTACAGTGTTGTAATTAGCTACGCTTGTTTTTGAAGGATCGCCTGAAATGACGTTGTAAGTCGGCGCAGTAATCGTGCCGTCGGGATTCACTTGCGTACCGATGGCTTCAGCAATTTTGTTCAATTGGGAAACATTGACCGCATCATTGTTTTTAGCACCGTTCTTCACATTGCCGACTGTGGTCGGAGTAGTGGTTTGCGGATCGGTCGGGTTCAATGCGGCAATGGTTACATCGCCTGTGTACGGAGTGCTGTCATCCATATGTTTGAACGATACGGTTTTCGCTCCTGTACCCGAATCTACTGTTACCTCGCGCTTCAGCAATCTACCGTCTTTATCAATATAAGAGAACGGCGCATCATTATTGACAGTTGTCAGCGTGCTGACGCGCAGGTTTGCCATTGCTTCTTGCAATTGCTCCAGATTAACCGCGTCGCTGGCAGTATCACCTTTGGCAACATTAGTAATCTTGTTGCCGCCCATATCCAATCCGCCCTTAGCGGTAACTTTGCCCGTGAATTCAGGATTATCGACGGTATTGATGCTGACGGTTGCACCGTTTTGACGCAGGGAGATATTTTTGCCCGCTTCCAGCGTAATGGTCGAACCGCTGGTAATGTTTTGCAGCGAGTCATCTTGTACCGTACCGTTGGTATTAGCAGTTTTCGCTGTTGTCAGCTTGAACGGTTTGTACGCATTAGCATTCAGATCACGAATAGCCGCATCGATGGTATTTTTGCCTGTACCGCCGATGTCTCTCATCGTAAAGCTGCCGTTTTCACCAACCTCGGCATTGCCACCCAATATATTTTTAACGGTTTGGGCAGTATTACCCAAAACGTTTTGTACTGCGTACAGCTGGCTGCCGTTGATGGCATCGGTAGAAGTGCTAGAAATTTCGCCCGGAGCAACGTTTTTCAATTGACGTTCATAGCCTGCCGTACCGAAAGACACTTGGTCGCCCGGATTAATATTGTTGCCGCCTGCAAAGCCTGAATATTTCAGATTGTTGACAGTAGCTTCGTTGACTTTGGTTGCATCGGTTGCAGTCGTACTGCCCGCACCGATTGCCACAGAGTTGCCTTTGGTGGCTTTCGCGCCCATACCGAATGCGGCAGAGGCGACGCCTTGAGCGCGTGTACCCGTACCGAACGCAGTAGACAATTCGCCTTCTGCCTGTGATTTAGTACCAATGGCTACCGCAGCTTCGCCTGAGGTCGTCAGAGTATAGGAGTCCTTGCCGGTCTGCATCTCATCGCCGGTATAGTCTTGATAAACTTCTTTAACCGTTTTACCACTCATGCCGTCAACGACTTTTGCAGCAACAGTATCCCAGTCGTCTGAACCGATAGCGATAGAAGAATTGCCTTTTGCGTATACATTGTTACCGATGGCAGTAGATTGATCACCCCATGCATTGGCATATGCACCGATAGCAACAGTTTGATTGGTATCTTGATTGGATGCGGACATTGCCGGATTGGTTGCAGAAGCGTGATAGCCGATAACGACAGAGCGTGAATTATTGGATTTCGCTTCTTCACCGATAACGATGGAGCTGTATTTCATGGCTTGGGCTTTGTTACCGATAGCGATGGCTGCGGCCTGTGCAGCATTGCTTTCACTGCCGATGGCAACGCCGTGTTCATGTGCATAAGCTTTCTGACCGACAGAAACTGCATTCTGACCGTTGCTCACACTCTCCAAACCAATTGCAATGGCACGCTCACCATTGGAATTCGCACTATTGCCGAACGCCAGAGAATTTACCTTCCATGCATTACTTTGCTTGCCCAAAGCGATTGCCGACTCCCCTGAAGCATTGGCGTTTGAGCCAACAGCTAATGCATCATCCGCATGAGCTTTCGCCTGAACACCTGTTGCGACGGAATTGTTACCTGTCGCCTGGGCACCAGAACCAAAGGCGATTGCCTTAATCGCTGTTGCTTTCGCTTCATCACCCAATGCAACGGTATATCCGGCAGATGCGACAGTATTCCTACCTAAAGCCATTGCTTGGTTTTGCGAAGCATTAGCGTTGTTACCAAATGCAATGGTATTTTGCCCCGTCGCTTTGGATTCATTGCCAAGAGCGACTGCATTAGCATTTGTAGCTTGCGCATTTCTACCTGCCGCCAAAGAGTTTTCGCCTAATGCATTAGCGTAATAACCAAAAGCCGATGCACCCGATTTAGTCGCTTGGGCATACGGACCGACGGCAGAAGAAGAATCGTCAGTAGCATTTGCCCCGTCGCCAATGGCTACACTGGATTTGCCCGAGGCTTTGGAATTTTGACCGCCTGCAAAAGAATTCTGACCGAAGGCATTTGCAGCCTGACCGACGGCGGTCGCGTTCGTACCGCTGGCTTTACTTGCCGCACCCACGGCGACCGAGCCTTCGCCCGTGGTCGTACCGTTGACATTGACAATAGAGCCTGTGGCTGCTTCAACGGAAGCCTTGTTGCCGATTACTACCGCGTTTTTCGCCGCCGCTTTGGTTTCGCTACCGACTGCGATGGCAGATTCAGCCGATGCCTGAGCCTTCAGACCTACCGCAGTTGTACCATTGGCAGTCGCAGAAGCATCTACACCTGCGGCAAGCGCGTTGTCGCCTGTCGCACCGTCGTTGTTGTAGTTGCCTTTAGTTTGATCTTCGTTTTTGACGCTGTAAAAATGGGTTTGCGACGTACCGGTCAGTTTACCGTCAACAACCTTGATGGTTTTGTCGTCCACCTTAACGTCGTATTTGATTTTAGTATTGCCGTCTGCTTCAGTCTCAACGGTAACGGTAGTTGCATTGCCGTCGGCAAATTGCACGCTTTCTCCGGGCGTAACAATGCCCTTCGCCGCGCCCGCATTGTCTTTGACGGCAAAGCCTTGGTTGACGTAAGTATTGAGATTGGTCAACGCGCCGCCTACGTTGGTTGCGGCTGCCGTATTGAATTTGGTCGCACTGTTGCCTGTGGCATTCGGTGTCGCATTGCCTTTGAACACATCATAAGACGGCAGCGTTACCGTACCTTGATTGTTTGTAGAATCAATGCCTACAGCTGCGTTGCCGCCCAATGCATCGGCAACTGCTTTGGCGATATTGCCCGAACCTACATGAAGCGCGTAAAGTTGGCTGCCGTTAATCGCGTCGGTGGAAGTTGAGGTAATCGCACCTGGGGCAACATTTTTAAGCTGGCGTTCGTAGCCTACCGAACCGAAAGAAACCTGCGAACCGTGCGTCAAGTTGTTGGTACCCGCGAAACCACCATAGGTAATACCATTTACAGTTGCAGTAGTTATCTTTTCCGCATTAATGGTTGTGGTCGAGCCCGCACCAATAGCAACGGATTTATCCTGAGTAGCGGACGCACCCACACCGAATGCTGATGCACCCAAACCACTAGCTGTCGAACCTGGACCAAAAGCCGTTGATAGAGCACCAGTCGCACGCGCCTTCACACCTACCGCAACCGCTGCGGTAGCTGCTTCCGTACCCGCATAACCCCCAGCCATATCAGAACCAGTCAATACCTTGTACTGTGCATTTACAGTTTTTTTTGCTTCATCCCAGTCATCGCCACCAATGGCAACAGACGAATCCCCTTTTGCGCGGGTATTGTTACCAATGGAGGTTGATTGCTGACCCGAAGCAGTGGCATCCGGACCGATGGCAACGGCTTGAGTATCGCCTATCGCCTTAGCTCCCGTACCAATGGCAATACCTTGTCTGGAGGTTGCTTTAATCTCTCCATATTTAACATCATCACTACCAATAGCGATAGAGGCCTCTCCCGTTGCCTGTGTATTTTTACCGATAGCAATCGATTTAAGAATTGATGCATTCGCGTTCGTCCCAAAAGCAACCGCATCTACGCCCGTAGCCTTCGCATTCGTACCGAAAGCAAGCGTATCATCCCTCGTAGCCATCGCACGTCGACCAATAGCGGTACTGCGAGCCCCTGAAGCCAAAGTCGCGCCACTGCCGTCATTCAATTCTGTATTTATACCACGCCCCCAGCGGTCACTCCCCCCGATGGCAACCGCAAACTGGCCTGTAGCCTGTGTCCAACCGCCAATGGCTGTCGCACCGCGCGCCTTCGCCTCGGCGCGACCACCCAGAGCAGTAGTAAATTGATCCGAGGCTATCGTATCCGAACCAATAGACGTAGCCTTAGCTGCATTTGAATTTGCACCCGTACCAATAGCAATCGCATTATTACCATCAGCATACGTAGCCGTAGTTTGATCACTACCACCGATTGCAATAGCACCCGTATTGAGCCCAAGAGGAGGTGCAGCCCTTGTTCCCGCACGAGAATATGCACCAACCGCAACTGCACCTGTACCATTAGCATTACCGCCGTTGATCGCAGTTTCCCCACCCGAACCATTGACAACTTGACCGGCAGGCGCAACCACTGCCCAAGCCCCTTCGGAAAATCCCAATAATGCCGCGCTCAACGCCGTCAGCCTGAACAAGGTTTTCAGACGACCTTCCTCTGAGGTGCGCACATCCCCTTCAGCACCTTCGCCGCTTGATTTGACACGTCCCTTCGCCAATTCGGAAGTAACGACGAAAGAGCCGATGGTACGGTTCCATACTACCTTGAAAATCTTATTCATAACAATCTCTCTTGGTTGGATTTATTAAAAAATATCAGATTGAATTCAAGCATATACAATCAAAACAAGACGTACTCCCCGCACTGTCCCGCCGCCAAATCTTCTTCTTCAAGGCACACGCGGATTTTATGAGACAGGCATTCATTTATTTTGTTTATATATTATTGAAAATCAAATAGGTTGACGTTAATTGTCACTTAAGTACAATTTTTAGAACATATCTATATCAGTAGATATAATATAGAAACTTCATCAAATTGCCGTTTATTCAAAATAAACTCCGATAATCTTTGAGTTTCTTTTATTTTTTAACGCATATTTACTTTTATAAGTGGAACTATGTATGTTATCCTGCAATTCTTATGCCAAACTCTCATACTGCATTTATGGCTATGTCTTTTTGTATTATGTTTATACTTGAATGAATATAATGAAAGAACTTTAATATGCCGTTGCAACGGTATTGATTTGTAGAATTAATCCTTCACTTTGCGCTTACCGTCTTCTAGTGTAAGGAAGGGAATTGACAGCAGGAGCCTGCGTCAGTCCGGGAAAATACAACTGTTCCTCTGCCATAACTCCCGTCAACTGTATTCGTGGGCATAGCCCGCGCTACATCCGATCTTTTAAACTCTCACTAGCGGGCATAGGGAAAACGACGCAAAAAGGTCGTCTGAAAATGCGTGCATCGCAAGCCCGATGCTTTTTCAGACAACCTTCTTAAAACAGGTTGCTATAAACCGTAACGCGGACTTTGCCCGCGACAATACAACTTTCCTTCTGCCTTTACCCCCACCAACTGCATTCGTGGGCATAGCTCACGCTATAGTGGATTAAATTTAAATCAAGACAAGGCGACGAAGCCGCAGACAGTACAGATAGTACGGCAAGGCGAGGCAACGCCGTACTGGTTTAAAGTTAATCCACTATACATTCCGATCTTTCAAACTCTCGCTAGCAAACATAGGAACACAACGCAAAAAGGTCGTCTGAAATATCCATAGCGGGTTTCGCTACTTTTCAGACGACCTTTTGAAGGTGGATTGCAATAAAGCTATAAAAAAGAATCAACGCCCCATTTCGCTCTGCATGGCGCGGATGCTTGCCTGCCTGTCGCTGACATCACGGGTCAGGCGGTTGATTTTTGCCTGATCCCCCTGACGGCGGGCGGCGGCAAGTTGGGATTGGGCACGCGCTAGTGCGGCCTGCTCGTTGCGGACTTCTTTTTGAAGGATTTGCTTACGCGACATTTGAGGCTTCGCAGGTGCGGATACAACGGGCGCAGGAAGGATTTTCGCTTTGCGGTTCATCTCTGCGGCACGCGCTTTGGCGGCTTTGGTATCCGGCTGGTTGCGCAGTCTCACATCCAGGCGGGGATTGGCGGCTTCTGCGGTGTTGGTTACGCTGCTTACTGCCGGACGCGGAAGGATTTTAATGTCGTCAATTTCGGGGGCTGCCTGACCGATGGCTTCTTTTAGGTTGACCGTTTCGGGAACAGCGCTGTCGGCTTCTTCGCTGCTGACGGTCGCGCTGCCGTCAACATGGGACACGGTACATTCGGCACCGGTTTTCTGGTTGGTAAAGACAATGCCGTTTGCGGTTTTGCAGATATAGGTAACGGGATTTGCGGATACGGCTGAACTGCTGAGGCAGAGCGCAGCCGCAAGGATATAGGGTATCGGTTTCATGGCGGCCTCAAGATTTGCGGGAAGCGGGCATTATACTATGCTGCCGGTTAGGGAATTTCAACTTATCTTTCAAGAATGTTAAATTCAGCGATTTACAGAAAATAGGGGTCGTCTGAATTCTGTTTTTCAGACGACCTTTTTTCCATATGCCTTCGGGCAAAATTCGCACTACCGCTCAGTGGAGGCATTTCCCGCCGCTGCTTCCCACAACTCCCTCTTCTTCCCTGCCGTCAGTTTTTTGATGGCGATTTCCTGTTTCAATGCCTCGCTTTTGGAGAGGTCGTCTGAAACGATACGCATCGCCGTCGGTTTGTTCAGCCGCGTGTATTTCGCGCCTTTGCCGGCGAGGTGGGCGGCAAACCGCTCTTGCGGGCGGTTGCTGATGCCGCAGTAAAGCGCGCCGTTTTCGCACAAAATCAGGTAAACGCTCCAATTTTCCGCGCTCATGCGTCTGCTTCCTTGGCGAAACTTTCCGTAAAGATACGGACGGCGGCTTCGGTTTTGGCGGACTGGACGCGGTAAGGCGTCACCAAATAAAGGCTGACCGGCGGCAGCGTCCATTCGGGCAAAACGGTTTTCAGACGACCTTGGGCGATTTTTTCCCGAACTTCGCCGCCCACTTGCAAAGATAAACCGAAACCGCTTTCGGTCAGGCTGCACACGGCGGCAAGATGCGTACAGGCAGTGCTGTCGGCAATATCGAGAAAATAGCTTTCACCGCCGTGTTGCAAGGTCGTGCGCACGTGCAGGAAGTGCAGCCAGCGGTGTGCATGAAGCTGCGAGGGATGGGCGATGGGCGGATGGCGGTCGAGATAATCGGGTGCGGCGCAAATGCTGTACGGCCAGGTAACGAGATGACGCGCGACCAGATTGGGATCGTCCAAGGCGCGGTCGCCGCCGCGTATGGCGATGTCGGTCTGATTGTGTTGCAGGTCGTCCAAAGTATCGCTGAAATTGAGGACGGGACGGATTTTGGGAAACTCGGTTTGCAATCTTGCAAACGCCGTCTGAAAAGCGCGGGAACCGATGACGCTGGAAGTCAGGGAGATACGCAATTCGCCGACGGGTTCGGTTTTGAGATTGTCGATAACGGTACGCGTATCGGCAAGGGTGGCGGCGAGGCGGCGGCAGTATTCGCCCAAGGCACGGCCGGCATCGGTCGGCGCAAGGCTGCGCGTGCTGCGGTTTAACAGCTTGATGCCGTGCAGGGTTTCGAGGCGGTTGATGTGCTGGCTGACGGCAGACGGGGTCATGCCCAGCGCGGCAGCGGCGGCGTTCATGCTGCCGTGTTCGAGGACGGCGGCGAAAACGAGCAGGGGTTTGATGTCTTGCATGGTGTTTACCGGATTGGAATCGGCGTTTTCAGACGACCTGTTGGGAATACTGCGGATTATATAGCGCGGATGAAAAATCGGCGCAGAACTGATTGGGCGGTTGAGCCATATTCGCTTATCGCCATTTGCATATCTACCCTTTTTCAGGTATACCGCCAATTGATGTTCACATTTTAAAAGGATTTTATGATGGCTTCTTTCGACGAACCGGGCCGTGTCAAACGTGAAGGCATACTGACGCGCCTGCTGCGTTTTTTGGGTATCGGTCCTTCTGCCGAAGATGAACAAGAGCGCGCGCGTTTGGCGGCTTTGAATTTGAATACGGCGGTTTATGCCGACTTATTCGCCAACGAATCGGAAGAAATGCTGGTCTTGACTTCCGATTTCGACCCCGAGATAGGAACATTCAGGATTAATGCGGGCATAGGTGGCGGCAAAAAACAATTCCAAGCCAAAAGCTGCCCAATTTTAGGCTATGTCCATGTTAAAAGCGGTACGTTCATGGATCAGCCCGTATACAAGCTGACCTGGGGAGAAGACGATGCAAGCAACCCTTTTAAAAACTGTTCATTTCAGACGCTCAAGCCACTGACTGTGTACCGTATCCGAAGTAAGTTAGCCATGGATTGGGAGCCATTCGGAGGCGAGTGGTTGAGCCATATACTTTTAGTTGAGGTGCTCGAAAGCGATGCACACAATCAAGAATTGGAAAACCTACGCCGCGAATATCTGAATCCCGTTTTGTTTACCCATCCGCTGGCAACATTCAGATTAAACACATTTATGGAAAATTTCGAAGCCAAGGCAGAATGGGCGGGGCTGCCTGTGAAATTGTCTTTGAACGCAGAGGGCGACAAACCAGCGGGCGGTACCCTCAAACGCTTGCCGGAAGTATTTGCCCAACAGACGCAACTCTATGCCTCCCTAAACACCTACCTGCTCGAACATATCCGCAAACACAACGGCATCCGCACCAAAGACGGATTTTTTCCCAATCCGCATCCGACGGCGGAAAGCTTCCTCCAAGACTTAAAGCTGCAAAAATTGGATTTTTTCGATCAGGATTTCGATATCGTGTTTCACAATGATGACGATGCATTGGTGCCTGACGGCGAATACTATTTCTATGTCTCATTTGATCCCAAGGGGAACATTACCGGCATCGAATCCATCCACTGACAACAGGTCGTCTGAAACTTTAAACCCCGTTTCAGACGACCTTTTTTCATCCTATTATTTAGCTCAACTTTATAATAACAACAGTAAAACAGGGATTATCAAGCGTTTCAGACGACCTTACAATGCGTTCATCTAATTAATCACATCCCAACAAGGAGTCAAACATGAAAATCGCAGTCATCGGCGCAACAGGTTATGTCGGCAACGCAGTCGTTCGAGAATTGGCAGGCCGCGGTCATGAAGTGACCGCTTTCGCGCGCAATACGGATAAAGTGTTCCAAGCGCAAAATGTTGCCGCCGTCTCCGCAGACGTGAACGCGGCGGACTTCGCCGGCAAGCTGGCAGGCTTTGACGCCGTGGTCAGCGCGTTCAATCCCGGCTGGACCAATCCGAATATCGGCGCGGATTTCACACGCGGCGCGAACAGCATCGTCGAAGCGGCAAAAGCGGCGCAAGTGCCGTATCTCTTAATCGTTGGCGGCGCAGGCAGCCTGTATGCCGCGCCTGATTTGCAAGTTGTCGATACGCCCGACTTCCCCAAAGCCATTTACGACGGCGCCAATGCCGCACGCCACCTTTTGACCGCACTCCTGCCGCGCCGCGATGTGAACTGGTCTTTCGTTTCCCCTCCGGCACGACTGGGCGCGGACGGCGGTTTCAGCGAAGACAAAACCGGCAAATACCGCTTGGGCAAAGACGATTTGCTGATGGACGGCGAAATTCCGGCAGGCATCAGCGTGGCAGATTTGGCAGTAGCCATCGCCGACGACGCGGAAAACAAAGCGCATTTGTTTGAACGCTTTACCGTTGCCGCCGCTTAACCGCCGCCTAGGGCAAAGGTCGTCTGAAAACCTTAAAAATCAGATTTTTAGACGACCTATCCATCCCCCAAAACCAAAATGAAATCGAAAAATGAAAAAAATCATCGCCGTCTTACTGACCGCAGCCGCCCTCTTATCAACCGCCGCATACGCCGCTCCCAAAGCCAAACCCTTACATACCAAAGCCGCGCAAACCCAAGAGGCAATCAACAAAGCCAACACCCTCGCCTTCTACGACCTCGCGTTCAACCAGCACAAACTGCAAGAAGCCGTCAGCAAATATGTCGGCAAAACCTACATCCAGCACAATCCGACCGTTGCCGACGGCGGACAGGCATTCATCGATTCCTTCGCCCCGTTCTTGAAAGAAAATCCCGGCTCGCACGCCGCAGTGAAACGCATCGCGGCGGAAGGCGATTTGGTGTTCATGCACGTCTTCAGCCAAACCTCCGCCCAAGACCGGGGCGAAGCGGTCGTCGATATTTTCCGCTTCGACCGCAACGGTAAAATCGTCGAACATTGGGACGTGATTCAATCCGTACCGGAAAAAACCGTGAGCGGGCATTCTATGTTTTAAAATGCCTTGAAGCGATACGGCAAAATGTGCAAAGGTCGTCAGAAAACCCAATTTTTAAGGTTTTCAGACGACCTTTATAATTTTACGTCCGGTTTTACAAAAATCTTAACCTTGGTTAATTTACGAAAATATTTTGGAATTTACAATCGGCAAATCATTTGTATTTACAATGCAAATTTTTGTAACTAACGAAATAATATACATTAAAAACAACAAGATTTCTTTCTTTCCGTCATCATTGTTTTATAATATATGCATATATTATAATACTGCATTTTTTGTTCGCGCCGTATTTTATATAAGGCGTAAAACTTTTTTTTCCCCTTTTACTCTAAACCTGCGAACAGCTCCTCCTCTTTCCCTGAATGCCTCCACAGGCAGGCACGGCGCGAGTCCGACATGGTCGCGTCGGTTTGTTTTCCATCACATGAGACCTATCATGAAAAATACCACCATTCAGAAATTTGCAGATAAAACCGCCAAAATCGGTATCGTCGGCTTGGGCTACGTCGGCCTGCCTCTGATGCTCCGCTATGTGGACATCGGTTATCAGGTTTTGGGCTTCGACATCGACAAAACCAAAGTCGACAAACTCAACAAAGGCGAGACCTACATCGAGCATATTCCTGCCGAGAAAATCGCCGCCGCTTCAAACAGCCTGTTTGAAGCCACCACCGACTTCTCCCGCATCGGTGAAGTGGAAGCCGTGATTTTGTGCGTACCGACTCCGTTGAACAAATACCGCGAGCCGGACATGAGTTTCGTTATCGACACCACCGACGCGGTGAAACCTTACCTTCGCGCCGGTCAAGTGCTGTCTTTGGAATCCACCACCTACCCCGGTACGACCGAAGAAGAATTGCTGCCGCGCGTTGAAGAAGGCGGTTTGAAAGTCGGTAAAGATGTGTTCTTGGTTTACTCTCCGGAGCGCGAAGACCCGGGTAACCCGAATTTTGAAACCCGTACCATCCCGAAAGTCATCGGCGGTCATACCCCTGCTTGTTTGGAAGTCGGTATCGCGCTGTACCAGCCTGCCATCGACAAAGTCGTACCGGTAAGCTCCACCAAAGCCGCCGAGCTGACCAAACTTCTGGAAAACATCCACCGTGCCGTGAACATCGGCTTGGTGAACGAGATGAAAATCGTCGCCGACAAAATGGATGTCGATATTCATGAAGTCATCGCCGCTGCGGCAACCAAACCGTTCGGCTTCGTCGCCTACTATCCCGGTCCGGGCTTGGGCGGTCACTGTATCCCCATCGATCCGTTCTACCTGACTTGGAAAGCGCGCGAATACGGCGTGAACACCCGCTTCATCGAGCTGGCAGGCGAAGTGAACTCCCATATGCCCGACTACGTCATCAGCAAAGTGGGCCTGGCTTTGAACGAACACAACCGTTCCATCAAAGACAGCAAAATCTTGGTTTTGGGTATCGCCTACAAGAAAAACGTGGACGACATGCGCGAAAGCCCGTCTGTGGAGGTGATGGACCGCCTGCACAAATTGGGTGCAAACATTTCCTACTCTGACCCGCACGTGCTTGAGTTCCCGTACATCCCCGGCCACCACTACTTCGACCTGAAGAGCGAGCCGCTGACGCCAGAAACCGTAGCGAAATACGACTGCGTAGTCCTGACCACCGACCACGATAAGTTTGACTACGACATGATTGCCGAACACGCCAAACTGATTGTCGATACGCGCGGCAAGTTCCCTGCGAAAAACCCGAAAGTCGTGAAAGCGTAACACCTTTGATGATTGAGGCGGACTGCTTGCCGACAGCTCTCGGCAGGCAGTCGGCTTTCTTAGACCGTTTGTTTTCAGACGACCTAAGAAAGCCCTTATTTATATGATGCTGCTGCGTTTTCAGGTCGTCTGAAAATCTTGGCGGCAACAAACCCCACCTATTTATGAATATAAGAAAAATACTCGGTTATGCCTTAGGCCCGATAGGCAGCGCGGCTTTCGGCATCCTCTCGCTTCCGCTGATTTCATGGTACTACCCTGCGGAAGACATCGGCCGCATCGTCTTACTGCAAACCATCTCCGGTCTGGCCATCCTGATTTTGGGGCTGGGTTTGGATCAGGCGTATATCCGCGAATATTACGCCGCTAAAGATAAAGCGTCCCTGTTTAAATCCATCAGCCTGTCGCCGTTCGTTTTGACGACTGTCGTGATTTTGGCGGTGCTTGTATGGAATACGGCTTGGCCGGCAGATTTGATTTTTGATTTGCCAGATAAAACCTTGGGCTTGCTGTTTTTAATTTTCCTGCTGACCTGCCTGTTTGCGCGGTTTCTCTCCCTAATACTGAGGATGCAGGAAAAAGCTGTCGCCTTTTCTCTCAGCCAGCTGACACCGAAATTCCTGATTTTGGCGTTGGTTTTGTTATTCGTTTTCAGCGGTGTCGAAACTGATACCGTCAGTCTTGTCCTTGCCTACACCGTGGCGCAAGTATTGACTGTCGCCGTTTTGACATACCAAACCAGACATGAACTGCGCGCTGCTGCGCGCGCTCCTTGGTCGTCTGAAACCCATCATGCAAGCCTGCGCTACGGTTTGCCCTTGGCATTCGGGAATTTGGCTTATTGGGGATTGACCTCAATCGATCGTTTTGCGCTCAAACAGTGGGCGGGTTTGAATGAGCTTGGCATTTACTCGATGGCGGTCAGCTTCGGCGCGGTTGCCCTGATTTTTCAAAGCGTATTCTCAACCATTTGGGCGCCTTTGGTGTTCAAATGGGTGGAAGACAAAACCCATTTGGATAAAATCGGCGGCATCACCCTTTCGATGACCGAATTAATCAGTGCGATGATTTGTTTTATCGGCATTTTCTCGCCCGTCGTTACTTGGATATTGCCCGACAAATACGCTCCGGTACAGTTTTTGCTGCTCTCATGCATGTTGTATCCGCTGTTTTATACGCTTACGGAAGTCAGCGGTATCGGATTGAACGTTGTCAGACGAACTTGGTTAATTACAGCAGTCAACATTGTCGCTTTTGCCATCAATTTCAGTCTGCTGTCGCTACTGGTTCCCCATTTGGGGGCGCGTGGTGCAGCCATAGCGAGCGCAATATCGTTTTGGGTGTTTTGCATCATCAAAACCGAATTTTCATCTAGGGTGTGGCGTCCTCTGCCGCGGCTGAAAATTTATACCAATACCGCTTTGAGCGTACTGCTTTGCCTGAGCTACACCTATTTCGGCACAAAGGAAAATTATCCGTTGTTCGCCTTGCTTTGGCTGGCAGGACTCTCCTATCTGATATGGCGTCGCAAGTCGTCCCTTATTTCGGCAGCAGCTGCTGTCAAGAGTCGTCTGAAAAGATAATCCGAAGGAAGCGGCAGTTTTCAGACGGACACAAAACCATCGGAACTGAAACTTTTCGGCCGATATACCGCCCAATACATTACCGACGCATTCAGTCGGATTCTGCGGTCAGACAAATTGTTTCTGCATATAATAATATTTCCGAAACCGTCCCACCTCAGGAAACAAAGTGAAACTCAAAACACAAACTTTATACATTACGCTGATATACACGATTTCAACCGCCTATATGCTGGGGCCGATGCTGTCGTACAAAGCCGGTATTCCGCGTATCGACAACCCCCTGACCATCCTGCTGCTGCCTACCGCCCTGCTGATTTTTGCGTTAGAGTCCAAACGGTTCAACGGCAAAGCAGGCAGGATGTTGGCAGCGCTTGCCATCATGTGCGGTTGGGGCGGCATCCATCTGTTTATTACCACGCTGGATTCGGTCAGGATTATGGATACGTTTTTTTTCCTGTCCCTACCCAGCCTGTTTTATCTGCTGTACCTGGTATTGAGCCGACATGAAAATCCGATGGCGTTTATCCGCCACCTGCTGCTTTTTTTCTGCGCATTTATCATCATCCCGCCCGCTGTGGAGATTTTGACCGGCATCCAATTCGTTCAAGCAGATGAAGTATTGGCCATTGATGCGGGGATTATTAAGGGTTTCTTCTTTAACCCTAACAACTTAGGCACGACCGCCCTCTGTTTTGCGCCTGCCGTTTTAGTATTTTTCAATATTGATGTCAGTAAAAAAGAATACTTGCTCGGCTTGATACTTTTTTTATGTTTGGGCGTAGTCATTTTTGCCAGTGCGTCGCGTACCGCTACCCTGTGTTACATCATTTTGTTTATCCTGAACTTGATTTACCGTAACAACGGGCTGTTTACGCTGATGACCATAGGTGTTACAGGCGCGGGATTGTCGATGATTCCGAAACAGTACATTGCCGATTTCCTGCTCTCCCTGCACGGTAATGCCTTTTTGGAAAATATTTCCTCACGCCTGTATTTGTTCCTGTTTGATTTGGAAAGCGACAATTCGGTCGGCTACCGTCAGGAAATCTATAACTATTTCTGGGAACATCCGCCATTCCTGCTGTTGGGCTATGGTCCGAAAAAATTCCAAGAATATTTCGGCGGCCACTTGAGCGACAGCCTGGCGTTTGAAAACCCGCACAGCTTCCTTATCGAGCTATACCTCGGTTTCGGTCTGATTTCGCTGACGGCTTTTTTGTTCTATGCCGCATACTATTTCTTCTGCGTCGCCGCAGGCAGGAATATGAAAAGCAAGCAGCGCGTCATTGGGTTGGCAGCAATGGGATTGTTCCTTTTGGCAGGTTTTATCCCGTCCACCATTTTTCGTATGCCCTTCATCTGGCTGCCCTGCTTTTTGATTTTCCTATACAGCGTCCTGCCGCAGCGCGATACGGCGTATAGCGCGTACCGATACACCCCTTGATAGAAAACACGATATGAAAAAAATTGTTTTGACTACTTCCATGTCCGGCCTCGGCGGCACTGAAAACGCAACCTTCCGCTTAGGACGGTTGCTCAGGCAGCGTGGCCACGAGGTTGTCCTTGCCTCTTCCGATGGCCCACTCATCAAAGAAGCCCAAGCCTTGGGCATCCAATGGCGTCCTATTGATTTTTATCAGGGCGGCATCTTGGGCTACATCAAGGGCATGTTCGCCTACATGAAGATGTTGAAACAGGAAAAACCCGACATCGTCCACTGCCAAATGGCGCGCATCGTTCCCGCCTGCGCCATCGCAGCAAAAATAGCTTCTCCCAAAACCAAAGTGTTCTACCACGCGCGCGGTCTGGATGCTGAAACTTATCCGAAAATCGCCAAACTTTTCGACAAGCTGGGCGTATATATCATCGGCAACTGCAGACACGAACAGGAAAAACTCATCCGCCACGGTTTCCCTGCCAACCGCATCACCTACACCTACAACGCCCTGCACAAAGCCGATTACGTTCCTGAAAAAACCGCCAAAGACTACGTCATGCTCGGCACGCTGTCGCGCTTGGATACCGTCCGCGCCGTGCATGTGATGCTGGACATCTTTAAGAAAATGGTCGACCGCAATATGCCCGTGCGCCTGAACGTAGCAGGCATAGGCGAAGAAATGGACAATCTGAAAGCGCAAGCGAAACGCCTGGGCATAGACGACAAAGTCACCTTCCTCGGCGGCGTGCGCGATTTGACCGGCTATTTCAAAGACGTGGATATTTTGGTGAACACGCCGCACTGCATCGGCGACCACGGTGCAGGCGTCGGCAACAACATCCTTGAAGCTGGCCTCTACGACACGCCCGTCGTGACCTACAACATGGGCGGCATTTCCGAAATGGTCATTACCGGAGAAACCGGATACTGTTTCCCCTTCGGCGAAGACGAAGCCTTTATCGAAGCCGTCGATCAACTCATCAAGCAGCCCGAGCTGCGCGAAAAAATGGGTAAAGCCCTGCATAAACACGTTGAGACCTTGTGTTCCGATGATGAAATCTATCGCACCACAATGGCCGCTTACGATATGTGAGGTCGTCTGAAAATATGAACATCACCATCGTCGCCCCCTACTGTTCGCTGCCGTCCGAGCCGCATTTCAACCGCTTCTGGTATCTAGCCGAGCTGTTGTCGCAATCTCATGACGTGCTGCTGATTACCAGCAATTTCAAACACTACGACAAATCTTTCAGACGACCTGAAGATGCCGAATCTGCTTCGCAAGGCCGTCTGAAAGTCATGCTGCTGGAAGAGAGCGGCTACGGCAAAAACGTCTCGCTGGACCGTGTCAAAAGCCATCATGTGTTCGTCAAACATTTTGAGCAATGGCTGAACAACTGCCGTCCGGGCGAGCAAGACGTCGTCTTTTCCGCCTACCCGCTGATTGCCACCAATCTGCTCTTGGGTGAACACAAAGCGCGTTTGGGCTACAAGCTGATTATCGACGTGCAGGACGTATGGCCGGAATCCTTCTCCTCGGTCGTGCCGTTTTTGAAAAAAATCCCGCACAACCTGCTCCCCTTCTCCTCCCGCGCCAACCGTGCCTACCGCTACGCCGACGCGCTGGTCGCCGTATCTCAGACCTACCTCGACCGCGCCAAAGAAGCCAATCCGAACGTACCCGGCGAAGTCGTCTATATCGGCGCGGATTTTCCGAAACTCGATGCCGCGCCGGCAAAAGACTTCGGCGACGACAAAACCCGTTTCTTCTATTTGGGTACGCTCAGTTACAGCTATGACGTAGAAACCGTGTGCAAAGGCGTTCGGAAACTGTTGGACGACGGCGAAAATGTAGAGCTGCACATCATGGGCGGCGGCCCCGATTTGGACAGGCTCAAACAATACGCCTGCGACGGTATTAAGTTTTACGGCTACATCCCCTACGCCGAAATGATGTCGGTCGCCAAAGGCTGCGACATCTCGGTCAACGCCATCCATTCCTACGCCATGCAGTCGATTACCAACAAACTGTCCGACTATATGGCATTGCAAAAACCGATTTTAAACAGCCAGGTCAACGACGAAGTCGCCGAAGTCCTCACCCTGCTGCCGCATGCGGACTACCGTTCCGGCGACGTGGACAGCTTCGTCCAAGCCGCCAAAGACATTCTGGCGCGCCAAAACGACCCCGTTCAATCCGACGAAATCGTCCGCCGCTTCAAGCGCGACGTGGCGTATCAAAAAATCGTCAACCTGATTGAAAGATTAGCCCATGAGTAAATTCTTCAAACGCCTGTTTGACATCATCGCCTCCGCCTCAGGACTGATTTTCCTCTCGCCCGTATTTTTGATTTTGATATACCTCATCCGCAAAAACTTGGGCGAACCGGTATTCTTCACCCAAGAGCGGCCGGGCAAAGACGGCAAACCGTTCAAAATGATCAAATTCCGCTCCATGCGCGATGCGGTCGACAAAGACGGCAACCCGCTGCCCGACAGCGAGCGGCTGACCCCTTTCGGCAAGAAGCTGCGCGCGACAAGCTTGGATGAACTTCCTGAGCTTTGGAACGTTCTAAAAGGAGAGATGAGCCTGGTCGGCCCAAGACCGCTGTTGATGAGCTACCTGCCGCTTTACAACGAATTTCAAAACCGCCGCCACGAAATGAGGCCCGGCGTTACCGGTTGGGCACAGGTCAACGGACGCAACGCGCTTTCGTGGGACGAAAAGTTCGCACACGATATTTGGTATATCGACCATTACAGTTTTTGGCTGGATATGAAAATCCTGTTTTTGACGGTCAAAAAAGTCTTTATCAAAGAAGGCATTTCGGCTGAGGGAGAAGCCACCATGCCGTATTTCACAGGGAATGACACAGATGAAAAAAAATAACGTACTTATCCTTTCCGCAGGAAGACGAGTTGAATTGGTACAGGATTTTCAAACCGAAGCCGCCAAGTTTTCAGACGATGTCAAGATTTTGACGACGGACTTGGTACCACGTATGTCTTCCGCCTGCCACGTTTCGGACGGTTCGTTCGAAGTGCCGCTGATCAGTTCGGATTCGTATATCGACAGCATCTTCGATCTGGCGGTACGAGAAAACATCGGTTTAATCATCCCCACCATAGACACCGAACTGCAAAAACTGGCAAACGAACGCGGCCGCTTCGAAGCGGCAGGTATCCACATCATCGTTTCCGATGCGGACTTTATTGCGCGATGCCGCGATAAACGTAAAACTGCCGACCTATTTGCCCACTACGGCATACGCTCGCCCGAAATTTACGACCGCGAGAAGTTGGTTTTCCCTTGCTTCGCCAAACCTTACGACGGCAGCCGCGCCATCGGCGCCAAACGGATTGACACACCAGCCGATCTGATACCTGAAGTATTGGCAGATCCCAAATTAATGTTCTGCCAGCTTATCGACATCGAAAACGAATTTTTCGAGTTTACCGTCGATATGTATTACGACCATGAAGGTCGTCTGAAATGCGCCATCCCGCGAAAACGCTTGGAAGTGCGTACCGGCGAAGTCAGCAAAGGCATTACCCGCAAAAACAGCCTCTACCAAACACTGCTGGAAAAAATGGCGGTATTGGAAGGCGCGCGCGGCTGCATTACGGCGCAATTCTTCTGCAACGAAGAAACCGGCGAATTCTACGGCGTGGAAATCAACCCCCGCTTCGGCGGCGGCTTCCCGCTGACGTATGCCGCAGGCGGCAATTACCCAGGCTGGCTGATGCACGAATACTTCCGCAACGAAGAAATCCCGTTTTCAGACGACTGGGAAAACAACCTCATCATGCTGCGCTACGATGCCAAGGTCTTGGTTCATGAAAACGATTAATCCCGAAACCGCCGTCATTGTCTTCGACTTGGACGATACGCTGTACTCGGAATACGAATACAAGCTCTCCGGCATCCGTGCGATCGTCGATACCGTCGCCGCCCTGTATCCCGATTGGGATTCAGACGACCTATGGCGCAGTATCGACCCCGACGGCAAAGACTGGCTGGACAAGTTGTGCCGCCACTGCGGTTTCAACGAATCGGAAAAACAGGTTCTTCTGTGGCAATACCGGCTGCACCGCCCGACGCTGACGCCGTATGCCCCGCATGATTTCCTGTCCGAGCTGACCGCGCCCTTTGCCGCACGCGCACTGATTACCGACGGCAGAAGCCTGACCCAACGCTTGAAACTGGAAGCCTTGGGGCTGTATTCCCTGTTTGACGACATCCTCGTCTCCGAAGCCTGCGCTTCGGAAAAGCCCGACGGCAAACGCTTCCGCTATTTAAAAGACAAATATGCCGGCAAGGCAGACTGTTTCATCTACATCGGCGACAACCTTTCCAAAGACTTCATCGCGCCGAACGCTTTGGGCTGGATTACCATAGGCTTGCGTCCCTCCGGGCGTAATATCCACATTCACCCGCCTGAAAGTTTTAGTACAGAATATCATCCCGCTTTTTGGATTGACTCCCTTCAAGATTTAGCTTCCCTAATCAATTCAAGCATTTAGCCATTACATAATCAAACGTACACTCACAATGCCAAAAGGACTATTTCATGACAAAAATATTATTCATGGGACGTAAACGGCTTTCCGCCAACCTGCTCCGGCTCTTATCTTCACAAAACGGCATCGAAATCGTCGGCGTACTGACCGACAGCCACCTGCAAGGCTCACCGACGGCTGCCGCCGCCAAAGAATTGGGCTTGCCGCTCTACACTTTCGACACCGCCTTGGAAGCAATGAAAGAAGGTCGTCTGAAATACGACTTGGGCTTGTCCGTACTCTACTGGCGCAAACTGCGCGACGAATTCCTGACCGTCCCGCGCTTGGGTACGATCAACTTCCACCCGGCCCTGTTGCCCGAATACAAAGGCACGGGCGGCTACAACCTTGCCATCATGGACGAATTGTCCGAATGGGGCAGCACCGCCCACTACGTCGATGCCTCCATCGACACCGGCGAAATCATCGAAGTGGACCGCTTCCCCATTGATTCTTCTGCCGAAACCGCCCAATCGCTCGAACGCAAGACCATGCAGGCATTGGAGCCGTTCGCACAACGCATTATCGCCCGCGCCGTCGAAGCGCAAGCCAAATTGCCGACCACGCCCAACATCGGCGGCCGCTACGTCAGCCGTGATGAAATGGAAGCGATGAAGCAAATCCATGACGGCGACGATGTCGAGAAAAAAATCCGCGCCTTCTGGTTTCCGCCTTACGACGGCGCATACATCGAAATCAACGGTCAAAAATACACCTTAATCAACCGCCAACTGCTGGAAGAAGTCGCCCCCAAAGACTCCACCAGCCTTTTCGCAGGAAAAGCCAATGCTTAACACATCCCTCTCCCCGTGGCCGAGCTTCACCCAAGAAGAAGCCGATGCCGTTTCCAAAGTCCTGCTGTCCAACAAAGTCAACTATTGGACGGGCAGCGAATGCCGCGAATTTGAAAAAGAATTCGCCGCCTTCGCCGGCACGCAATACGCCGTTGCCCTCTCCAACGGTACGCTGGCACTCGATGTCGCACTTAAAGCAATGGGCATCGGCGCAGGCGACGATGTCATCGTTACCTCGCGCACCTTCCTCGCCTCCGCTTCCTGCATCGTTACCGCAGGTGCAAACCCCGTGTTCGCCGACGTGGATTTAAACAGCCAAAATATCAGCGCGGAAACCATCAAAGCCGTGCTGACGCCGAATACCAAAGCCATCATCGTCGTCCACCTCGCCGGTATGCCTGCCGAAATGAACGGCATCATGGACTTGGCAAAAGAACATGATTTATGGGTTATCGAAGACTGCGCCCAAGCGCACGGCGCAAAATACAAAGGCAAATCCGTCGGCTCCATCGGACACGTCGGCGCATGGTCGTTCTGCCAAGACAAAATCATGACCACCGGCGGCGAAGGCGGCATGGTCACCACCAACGACAAAGAGCTGTGGAGCAAAATGTGGTCGTACAAAGACCACGGCAAAAGCTATGACGCCGTGTACCACCGCGAACACGCCCCCGGCTTCCGCTGGCTGCACGAAAGCTTCGGCACCAACTGGCGCATGATGGAAATGCAGGCAGTCATCGGCCGCATCCAGCTTAAACGTATGCCCGAATGGACGGCACGCCGCCAAGCGCACGCCGCCAAGCTGGCAGAAAGCTTAGGCAAATTCAAAAGCATCCGCCTGATTGAAGTCGCCGACTACATCGAACACGCGCAATACAAGTTCTACGCCTTCGTCAAACCCGAACACCTGAAAGACGGCTGGACGCGCGACCGCATCGTCAGCGAACTGAACGCGCGTAAAGTCCCCTGCTATCAAGGAAGCTGCTCCGAAGTCTATTTGGAAAAAGCCTTCGACAACACGCCGTGGCGGCCGAAAGAGCGGCTGAAAAACGCCGTCGAACTGGGCGACACCAGCCTGATGTTCTTGGTGCATCCGACGCTGACCGACGACGAAATCGCGTTCTGCAAAGAACACATCGAAGCTGTGTTGGCAGAAGCCACAGCATAAAGTACAAACCGCCGCGCCCGTATCATCGGGACGGCGGCGGTTTACCGCTTCAGCCGAATAAAAAAGGGAACCGGCAAGCAGCCGACACATACGGAAAACCAATGCTCCGTAGCAACAAACGTCTTTTCAGACGACCTTCGTATGGCTGAGGTCGTCTGAAACCCTGTCCGACAACATTACTCAGAATATACCAAAATGAATTTGGAAACCCTGTTATCCCTGCCCCGCAACGTCAAAAAAACCTTCTTCGTCATCCATGATATTTTGATGGTTTTTATCGCCTTTTGGTTTGCACAAAGCCTTAAAGCCCAATATTCCGACGAATGGGCAAGCATGGCGAACTGGCTTGCCTTCGGCTCGACCGCCTTTTTGACCATCGCGCTGTTTGTCAGACTGGGGCTGTACCGCGCCGTTACCCGCTTCGTCAGTACCCGCGTCCTGACCGCCGCCGCATTCGGCAGCCTGATTTCGGCCGTCTTGTTCTGCCTGACTACCCTGATTTTTGAGCGCAAGCTGCACCTTGCCCTGCCCGTCGTTTATTTCTTGCTGCTGGTCGTCTGTATTACCAGTTCGCGCATGATTCTGCGTGCCATCCTGACCGACCGCCACAAAAAACAAATGGTGCCCGTCATCATTTACGGAGCAGGACAATCCGGCCGCCAACTGTTGGAAGCCATCAAACAGGTCAACGAATATTCCGCTGTCGCCTTTGTGGACGACAACCCCAAAATCCGCCGCACCGTCATCTACGACCTGACCGTCTATGGTCCTGAAGACATCCAATCGCTCATCGACCGCTACGGTGTGGAAAAAATCCTGCTCGCCATCCCCAGCTCCACTCAGGAAGAACGCCGCCGCATCATCCAAAGCCTCGAAAAATACAAATGCGAAGTACTGACCATCCCCGGCATGAAAGACTTGGTGGACGGCAAAATCAAAGTCAGCGCGCTGAAAAAAATCTCCGTCGTCGATTTACTCGGCCGCGATCCCGTCGCCCCGCGCCCCGAACTCATGGGCGCGGACATCACCGGCAAAACCGTAATGGTAACAGGTGCGGGCGGGTCCATCGGCTCCGAACTCTGCCGCCAAATCCTGAAATGCCGCCCGTCCAAATTACTGCTGTTCGAACTGTCCGAGTTCTCCCTGTACAGCATAGACAAAGAATTGCGCGAAACTCAGGCAGCCGCCGGCAGTCAAATCGAAGTCGTCCCCCTGCTCGGTTCCGTGCAAAACAAAGAACGCCTGACCAGCGTCATGACCGCGTACGGCGTTGAAACCGTCTATCACGCCGCCGCCTACAAACACGTCCCCATGGTCGAGTTCAACACCATCGAAGGCATCCGCAACAACGTCTTCGGCACGCTCTTGTGCGCGCAGGCCGCCGTCGAATCCGGAGTCAGCACCTTCGTGCTCATCTCCACCGACAAAGCCGTACGCCCGACCAACACCATGGGCGCCAGCAAACGCATGGCGGAACTCTGCCTGCAGGCACTCGCCGCCGAACCCGGCCAACAGACCCGCTTCTGTATGGTGCGTTTTGGCAACGTTTTAGGCTCCTCCGGCTCCGTCGTCCCCGTGTTTGAAAAACAAATCGCCGAAGGCGGCCCCATCACCCTGACCCACCAAGACATCACCCGCTACTTCATGACTATCCCCGAAGCCGCCCAACTCGTCATTCAAGCGGGCGCGATGGGCAAAGGCGGCGACGTATTCGTGTTGGATATGGGCGAATCTGTTAAAATCATTGACTTAGCCAAACAAATGATTACGCTTAGCGGCCTGAAATTGAAAGATGCCCAACATCCCGACGGCGATATCGAAATTAAAATTACAGGACTGCGTCCGGGCGAAAAACTTTACGAAGAGTTGCTCATCGGAGACGAAGTGCAAAAAACCACTCATCCCCGAATTATGACCGCCAGCGAAGTAATGCTGCCATGGGCGCAATTAAATGACATAATTATGCGTATGGACTTAGCGTGCTCAAATTCAGACCAACAAACCCTGCGCGCCCTGCTGCTTGAAGCCCCTGCCGGCTTTAATCCCAAAGACGATATTTGCGATTTGGTTTGGCAGCAGACACATTAAACACCCTACCGATAAAGTAAGATACCCTACAAAAAAGGTCGTCTGAAAGTTTTCGGACGACCCCGATGATAAGATTGACAAGGATACCGACATGAAAAAACAGCTTGCCTTTATCAGCCTGTCGCTGATGGCACTGACCGCCTGCAACAGCACTACCGTCATACCCGGCTCCACCATCAACACACGCAACAAAGCCATCATTTACGATAATGACGAAACCGTAGCAGACACCAAATTCGACAAGCGAGTTGCCATCTATCCGATTACCTTCGGCCTCGTTGAAAAAATGCGCAAACCGCCGGTGTTATCGCAAACCAACGCAGCCCTCGAACACAGCAGAGCCGCCTACCGATACCATATCGGCAAAGGCGACGTATTGAACATCATGGTCTGGGCGCACACCGACCTCAACTCCCCCGTCCAACAAAGCAGTCCGCAAAGCAACCAAGTCAGCCGAGGCGCCTGGGTGGACGAAAGCGGCTACATCACCTACCCGCTGGTCGGCAAAATCCAAGCGCAAGGCAAAACCATAGACGAGCTGCAAAACATCCTGACAAGTCGTCTGAAACGCTATCTTAAAAACCCCCAAGTTACCATCAACGTAACCGAATTCCGCTCGCAACGCATTTCCATTTCCGGAGCTGTCGGACAAGCCGGACAACTGCCGATTACCAACGTCCCCATGACCATCCTCGATGCCGTCAATCAAGCGGGCGGCGTGGCGCAAAACGCAGACACCCACAACGTCAAATGGACGCACAACGGCGTTGACCGCACCATCTCCCTGCAAAACATCATGCAGTACGGCGATATGTCGCAAAACCACCTCTTAAGCAATGGCGACATCGTTTACATCCCCAACAACAGCAACAGCAAAGTATACATCATGGGCGAAGTCGGCCGCCAAGCCACCCTGCCTATCGACAATCACGGCTTAAATCTCACACAGGCACTGGGTGAGGCCGGGGGGATGAACCAAACCCAAGCCGATGCAACCGGCGTATTCGTCATCCGCCGCGCGCCTGAAGACGCAGTCAAACCTATCCACATTTACCAACTTAACCTGAAAGACGCGACTGCTTACGCATTGGGTAACGACTTTGACCTTCGCCCCAACGACATCGTTTATGTAACTGCCGCACCGGTTACCCGTTGGAACCGCGTAGTGTCTCAATTAACCAGTTTCGTAACCAACGTCAACTCTATCGACAACACATTCAAATAACCTGACAGCCTGACAGCAGCCGTTGTCAGGCAAATAGTGGTTCGGGTACGAATCGTCTGAATGGTGCATGAACAAAATTACCATCCGGACCGAAAAATATCCGACCGCAAACTGTTTTATAATGATTTGACCCTACAAGAAAAAAATACCGCTTCCCTTATGTTTCAAAATATTTTAGTAGTATGTATGGGCAACATCTGCCGTTCTCCGACAGCAGAACGTATTTTGCAGAAAAAACTGCCCAACCACCGTATCAGTTCTGCCGGCATTAACGCATTGGCAGGAAAAGATGCAGACTTCCAAGCCATTAAAACCGCCCTCAAACACGGTATCATCGTCGCAGGACATACCGCCCGCCAACTCACACCCAAAATGTGCGACGAAGCGGATTTGATTTTGGTCATGGAGCCGGCACATATTGACATGGTTGCCGACATCCAGCCGTCTGCGCGCAGTAAAGCCTTTTTGCTTGCCCAATGGCTGCCGAAAAAAAATATACCCGACCCATTCAAACAAAGCAGTGAAATGTTCGAAGCGGTCTTCCTACAAATCGAACAAGCCGCCAATACATGGGCGGATAAACTGAGCGGACAGGCAGAGCAATAATCTCCATCCTCCGCACAACAGAACCCGTTTTAAGAAGAAAGTCCACTGATGTACAAACAATATCCCTCATCAGCCCCTGCCGGCAACGACGAAATCGACTTCGGCCAACAAATGCAAAGCCTGTGGCAAAACAAAAACAAAATCGCCGCCGCAATCTTGGCAGGCGGATTGGCAGGTGCCGTAATCGGTTTGGCCTCCACCCCGCTCTATCGTGCCGACGCCATGTTGGAAATCGAAACCAAACAAAACCAGATTCTAACCGAAATCAACAATATGCTTTCCAACGAACCTGCACCGTCCGAAGCAGAAGTGGAGCTCGTTCAATCTCGTTTGGTATTGGGCAAAACCGTTGAAGACCTGCAACTTGATCAAGAAATCAAAGCCACCTACTTCCCGATTTTCGGGAATATGGTGCACAACCTCAGTAGCAGCGACGACCCGATGTTAAAAATCGGCGCGTTCACCGTTTCTGAGGACTGGATCAACAAACCCTTCAAACTGACTGTCAAAGACAGCAAAACCTACCTGCTGACACTCCCTGACGGTACGACTAAAGAAGGCCATGTCGGTGCGCCCCTTAAAATCAATAACGAAACCGTTCTAAAAGTCGACCGCATTCTTGCTGAGGCAGATCAAGATTTCGAGCTGACCAAATTCTCCAAACTCAGTGCTATCGAAAATCTGAAAAACAAGCTCTCGGTCATCAGTAAAGGTAAAACCAGCCCCATCATCAACCTTTCCTATACCGATACTGATCCTAAAAAAACCAGCACTATTCTCAACAGCATCGCTGACAATTACGTCTCCCAAAACCGCGAACGCGATGTTCAAGTCGCTTCCAGCGGCTTGGCGTTCATTAGCGAAGAATTGCCTCGTCTGAAAGAAACCCTGCAAGATGCGGAAAACAAACTCAACGCCTACCGCGAACGATCCGGTTCTCTAGACATTCCGCTTGAGTCCAAAGGCGCGCTTGAAAGCCTGACCAGCATCGAAACCCAAATCACCCTGCTCAAAACCGAAGAAGCAGGTTTGGCAGAACTATACACTCCGGAGCACCCTTCCTATAAAGCCGTTTTGGACAAATTGGCGGTACTCGAACGCGCTAAGAGCAAAATTAACCAGCAAATCGCCGGCCTGCCCAACACCCAGCAGGAAGTCATCCGCCTGACCCGCGACGTAGAAACCAACCAAGCGACCTACGTCCAACTCTTGGCGAAACAACAAGAACTCAACATCATGAAAGCCAGTGCGCAAGGCAACGTCCGTGTCGTTGACCATGCCTACACGCCGGAAAAGCCGATTGCCCCCCGCAAAGCCGTTATCACAGCGTTGGGCGCGCTTGCCGCAGGCGCACTTGCCTCCATGTGGTTCCTACTGCAAGGCCGCATGCGCCGCGGCATTACGTCGTCTGAAGAAATCGAAGCCCTCGATCTCGAAGTTTCGGCACTTATCCCGCATTCAAAAACCCAGCAAAAACGCGACCTTATCAAACGCAAGTTCAAATCGCTCAAAGGACGTTCCACCTATCTTTTGGCAAACGAAGACAGTACCGACATCGCCGTCGAAGCCATCCGCGCCCTGCGTACCAACATTTACTTCTCCATGCTGGACGCCCGCAATAATATCCTCATGATTACCGGTGCGGCTCCGGAAGCAGGTAAATCCTTCATTTCCGCCAACCTTGCCACCGTGATGGCGCAGTCTGGCAAACGCGTCCTGCTGATTGATACCGATATGCGCAAAGGTTATCTGGATCAGTTGCTGAACGTAACACCTGAATTCGGCCTGTCCGACATTTTGTCCGGAGAAGTTTCCCCTGCCCAAGCCGTTATCCAGACCAATATCCCCAACCTGCACCTCATCAGTGCCGGCAGCTATCCTAAAAATCCGTCCGAGCTACTGATGGACAACCGTTTCAAAGAACTGTTGTCAAACGCGCAAAAACGTTACGATTACGTCATCATCGACACCCCGCCTGTTTTGGCGGTAACCGATGCCGTCGTTGTCGGACAACATGCAGGCACAGTCCTTCTGGTCAGCCGCTACGGCAACACAACTGCCAAAGAGCTGGCTATCAGCGCGGAATGCCTGCGTCAAAACAAAATCACCATCAAGGGAGTTATCCTCAATGGCATGAAACGCGAGGCTAACAGCACTTACGACTACTACTATTCTTACATCACGCCTACCGAAGGCAAAAAAACCGCCAAAAAAACTACGTCAGAAAAACCAAAAGCCTGACGATAGGTAAGGTTTGTCATCAAAAAAGGTCGTCTGAAAATTTTCAGACGACCTTTTTATCATCAACACAGTCAATTCAAAGAAAAGCCCCAATTCCATCATTTTTGCCATAGCCTGCCCCGCATAAGCATAAGCAGGGTGCAACGCCGATATGGGTATTTTCGATTCTGCTGAATCGGTCTCAAACCAAATCATTTTTTCACAGGCAACGCCCTCGCTATATTTTGCAATAAATATCAGCAAGGCACCATACTGCCATCAGATTTTGCTTAACGGCTTTTCAGACGACGTTGCCAATATCTTTGTATATTCAATTAAAATCAAAATAGGACAGTAGCGCATCG
>NZ_KV814934.1:0-239 GCF_001814135.1 Neisseria sp. HMSC067H09
GGCGCAGGCAAGGAATGCGTTTTTGGCGTTTTCGTTATATCTGTTTGATAAACATGCATACCGAAAAAATGCAAGCAACGGGTTATTGTCCAACGAACACCCCCCATGTACTCTGGGAAAAATCTACCGTCTCTCTTCAGGCAACGGTACCGAACTCAAAGAATACTTTACTTCCCTGTCTCAAGAACCTTTCCTGAGTGAAGCTGCCAAAACTGCTTTTTCCGGTTTAATCTCCCAAG
>NZ_KV814935.1:0-6027 GCF_001814135.1 Neisseria sp. HMSC067H09
GGAGGGGATGTCCAACTTTTGGGGTGCAGTTCAACCCGCGATACAGGCTTTCAGACGACCTTTCTTATTGCTTAAGAACGTTGAAACAGATTATTTGGCTGCTTCAGGTTGGCTGGCGGCTGCCGCTTTATCGCCTTCTTTGGCGAAGTATTTGGCGTGGATTTTGTCGTATTCGCCGCTGTCGCGTACTTTTTTCAGCGCTTCGTTCAGCATTTTGACGGTCGCTTCGTCGCCTTTGCGTGCGGCAATGCCGTAGTTTTCAATCGTGAAATCAGGCAGGGTGATGAAGTCCATGCTTTTGGTCGGGTTGTTTTTCACATAGTTGGCGATGACCGCGCTGTCGCTGACTACGGCATCCACGCCGCCGTTTTCCAGCTCTTTGATGACCAAAGGAACGCTCTCGAAGCGGGCGATTTTAGGATTGTCGTTGCCCAAGAGTTTGGAAACGGAGAAGTCGCCGGTTTGTCCGGTAACGACGCCGACTTTCGCCATGTTTTTGAGGTCGTCTGAAGAGGCGACTTTTTTACCTTTGGGAACGAGGACGACTTGGGTGATTTCAAAATAAGGGTCAGTGAAATCCATGGACTGCTTGCGCTCGTCGGTAATGGTTACGCCGGAGATGACGATATCCGTATCACCGTTTTTGAGCGCGGGGAAGAGGCTGTCCCAAGGCTGGTGTTTGAATTCGACTTTGAATCCGCCGGCTTTTGCCATCGCGTTCATCAAATCGACGTCGAAACCTTCAACGTTGCCGGCGGAATCCAATGATTCGAAAGGGGCGAATTCGGCGTTGGCGGCGACGCGGTACACTTTGTCGGCTTTAGGGGCTGACGAGGAAGCGTCTTTGCTTTGGCCGCCGCAGGCGGAGAGTGCCAGCGCGGAGCAGGCGAGGGCGGCTGCAATCCATTTTTTCATGTTCATGGGGAGGTTCCTTCTTTACGGATATTAATAAATAAACGGATAGTTTAACACGGTTTGGGGAAGTCGCTACGCGTCAGTGGTCTTTTTCGCGGAAAAAAGCGTAGGTTACGTCATGGAAGAGGTCGGTATGCGGGCTGTCTTCGTAGTTCAATTCGGCGAGTGCGTCTTCAAAGGCAAGCTGGATGGACTCGACGGCTTCGTTTGCCATGTCGGACGGCAGCGAACGGATCAGGCCTTTGAGGGCGGTGGCGAGGACGTGGTTCTGCATACGCAAAACGTCGTTGGCTTCTTCCAAATATTCGAGGCGTTGTTCGATGCTGCTCATGATGTGTTCCTGGGAATCTGTTAAAATACCGCATTATAGCAAATCACGGCATTCGCTATGCGCGTGAAATGAAATGACACAACGGAAGAACGAAAGCTAAAAATGGATACGAATCGTCCCGATACGCCACAACAAACGGATGAAAGCCTGGATTGGGAAAGCCGCTTGGAAAAGCTGCGGCAAACCCGCCAATTGAACGCACCTTACACACACGCGCCTTTGGTGCGCGAATCTCAAGAGCCTGCCTTCGAGCAGAAGCCCAAAGCCAAGTCGGTCAAGCTCGACGATGCCAACCGCGATGCCGTGTTGACGGAATATCTGCGCAAATGGCAGGAGGAACACAACGCCATGCTGGAGGAAGAAGCCACTGAAACGGCGGAGACCGATGCGATGGTGATTTTGCAGGAAAACTGGCTGAACGCGCAGTCTTCGCTGCAAATGAGCGCGTCCGACAGGCAAATCGAGTCCACGCGCACGGTTTGGCTGAACCCGAAACGTAAAACGGTCGAATTTGACGCGCTCGCAAAAGCAGAGGCAACGTCGTCTGAAAACGAAAATCCGCAGGCGCAAGAGCAGGTTTCAGACGACCCCAAAGAAGAAACGCCGCCAATTACCGTCCATATCAACGTATTAAACCCGCAGGTCATCAACCGCAGGGAAGTGTTCTGCATTTCCGAGCAAGACCTGAGCGAGCGTTTGATCAAACGCCTGCGCCCGCACGTCGCCGACGCCGTCAACGGCATGATACGCACCGCCGTGCAGAAACAAATGGCGCTGTTTACCTACCAGCTCCAACAAACCCTCAGCGAACAGGCGCCCGATTTGGTGGAACAGCTTTTGGATTACAACGTGAAAAAAATCCTGAACGACATCAAATACGAAATGAAATACAGTCAGGGAAACAAAAAAGCGTGATCACGCCGCCGCTTCAGGTATCGGACTGAAAATGCTGATTTTTCCGCCGGTTTTGTATATAATGGTGGCTCACGTTATCGTGATTTAACTCCTTTCAAATAATTTATGCCCGATGAACCGTCGGGCATTTTTTTGGGCGTGGATTTTATGAACAAAAACAAATGGATTTGGATACTGATTGTTGCCGCCGTGGTAGTCGGTTATCAAAAAATGCAGCAGGGGCGGCAAGGTCAGGCAGCGGATGCCGTACCAACCCAAACGCAGCCTCAAACCCAAGCGGGAAAACGCCAATCTGAGCAGTCTGAATCCAAAAAATCGCAACCGAAGCAGCCGAAATCCGACCGCCAAGCAGGGCAGGGCAGTGCGGAACAAATATTGCAGCAAGCCTTTGAAAACCAACAGAGCGATATTCAGGTGAAAGGCGCAGGTACGGTTCTCAAAACGCTGCCCGACGACAACCAAGGCACGCGCCACCAGCGGTTTATCTTGAAACTGTCGAGCGGGCAAACGCTTTTAGTGGCGCACAACATCGATCTCGCCGACAAAATCAAAGGCTTGAAAAAAGGCGATAAAGTCGGCTTCTACGGCGAATACGAATGGTCGGAACAGGGCGGCGTCCTCCATTGGACGCACCACGACCCCGCAGGCCGCCATGCCGACGGCTGGCTGGAACACGACGGGCGGATTTATCAATAAAGCTTGGAACGATTGCAAAAGGTCGTCTGAAAAACGTTTTCAGACGACCTTCTCTTATGGTTCAAACAATTTTTACTTCTTCGCCGCACTTCTTGCGCGGATGACTTCGACCACGCCTGGCAGGATGGAAATCACGATAATCGCGACCATCACTAAAGCCAGATTGTTTTTGACAACCGGAATATTGGCGAAGAAATAGCCGGCATAGGAAAACGACAAGACCCACAATACCGCGCCGATGATGTTGTAGCGGATGAAAGTGCCGTAGTGCATGCTGCCCATGCCTGCGACAAACGGGGCGAACGTCCGCACAATCGGGACGAAGCGGGCGATGATGATGGTTTTACCGCCGTGTTTTTCGTAGAACACGTGGGTTTTCTCCAAATACGACTGGCGGAAGATTTTGGAATCGGGGTTGGCAAAGAGTTTGCGCCCGAAAAACTTGCCGATCATGAAGTTGGCGGCATCGCCCAAAATCGCGGCGGCCAAAAGCAGCGCAACCATGACATGAATATTCATGCTGCCCACCGCGGCAATCCCGCCCGCGGCAAACAGCAGCGAATCGCCCGGCAGAAACGGCGTAACCACCAAGCCGGTTTCGCAGAAAATAATCAAAAACAACACCGCGTAAATCCATACGCCGTATTGCGCGGAAATCTCGACCAAATGCTGGTCGATGTGGAGGATAAAATCAATAAGGGTCGAAATCACGAGATTTTCCTGAAATGAAATAAGACAGAGGTCGTCTGAAAACAGACGCGTTGCCAAATGTCCGCCATTGTATATGAAACCCATGCCGCGCGCCCCTTTTTCAGACGACCCCGCGCCTTGATACGCGTTGACAAAACAACGTACAATAAACCCGATTCCAACCCATCCGGTATGCCTTTGTGAACCAGCTTATTTTCGACTTCGCCGAACGCGGCTATCCCGGTTTCGACAAATTCCTCGGAACGGAAAATGCCGAACTGGTCTATGTGTTACAGCATAAACACGACCCGTTTATCTACGTCTGGGGCGAAGAAGGCGCGGGCAAGAGCCACCTGCTGCGCGCGTGGGTCGCCCAAGCGCTCGACGCAGGGAAAAAAGCCGTCTATATCGACGCCGCTGCCACGCCCCTGACCGAAGCCGCTTTTGAAGCCGAATACCTCGCCATCGACCAAATCGAAAAACTGGGCAACGAAGAACAAGCCCTCCTGTTTGCCGTATTCAACCGCTTCCGCAACAGCGGCAAAGGCTTTCTGCTGTTAAGCTCCGAACACACGCCCCAACAGCTCGTCATCCGCGAAGACTTGCGCACCCGCATGGCGTACTGCCTCGTTTACGAAGTCAAACCCCTGACCGATCAAGAAAAAATCGACGCGCTCGTCAGCATGGCGGCGGCGCGCCAAGTGACCATAGATCCCGAAATCTTCGAATACCTGCTCAACCACTGGCGGCGCGACATGGACAGCCTGATGCAGATGCTCGACACGCTGGACAACTACGCCGTTACCATGGGCAAACGCATCACCCTGCCGCTTCTGCGCCAGCTTTTGAAACAACAGGAAACCCAATGAAAAACCTCGCTATCTTCGACCTCGACAACACCCTCATCAACACCGATTCCGACCACTCTTGGCCGCAATACCTCATCAAAAAAGGGCTGGTTGACGCTGCCGAAACCGAAGCGCAAAACGAAAAATTCTACCGCGACTACCAAAACGGCTGCCTCGACATCGACGCATTCCTCAAATTCCACCTCGCCCCGCTCGCCCGTTACAGCAAAGAAGAGCTAACAGAATTTCACCGCGAATTTATGGCGGAGTTCATCATGCCGCACATCTCGCCCATGCAGCGTATGCTGGTGCAGAGCCACCAAATGTCCGGCGACGAAACCCTCGTTATCTCCTCGACCAACGAGTTCATCATCACCCCCATCTGCCACCTTTTCGGCATCACCAACATCATCGGCACCCAACTCGAAACCGGTGCCGACGGCCGCTACACCGGCAACTACATCGGCACGCCCAGCCTCAAAGAAGGCAAAATCACCCGCCTGAACCAATGGCTCGCCGAACGCGGCGAAACGCTCGAAAGCTATGGCAAAACCTATTTTTACAGCGACTCCAAAAACGACCTGCCACTGCTGCGCCTCGTCAACGAACCCGTCGCCGTCAACCCCGATGCCGAGTTAGAACAAGAAGCCAAAGCAAAAGGTTGGCCGATATTGAACTTCAAATAAGCAAAACCGCACCCGCCGCCCAAACGGGCGCAACTCCGTAGCGTGGGCTTCACCCTCGAAAACAAAGGTCGTCTGAAAATAGCACAACCCCGTAGCGTGGGCTTAGCCCACGAAAAACAAAGGTCGTCTGAAAACAAATCAAAAACACCCCCCTAAACCCGCTACAAATCTACAAATAAGGAAAACAATATGTCCATCCGCTCCATCATCCCCGCCCTGCTGCTTGCCTTCGCCCTACCCGCAACCGCGCAAACCGTCAACCCGGCAGAATACGCCCCCGCATCCCAAAATCCCGCACAACCCATCAAACCCGTCAAACTATCCATCTTGGTTTCCCCCGAAGGCAAAGCCGTAGAAGTCAGCATCCTCGAATCCAGCGGTTATGAAGGACTCGACGAAACAGCCGTCGCAACCGCCAAAAAAGACAAATACAAAGCCGCCGGATACTGGGTGAAATATAAAGGAACCATCGAGTTTAAAAACCAATAGGTTGTCTGAAATGTCCGCGTTCAAACCCGTCATCGTTACCACCACCGCCCCGACCCGCGAAGAAGCTGAAAAAATCGGCAGCCTGTTGCTGGAAAAGCAACTTGCCGCCTGCGTGCAATACGAAGCCATCACCAGCCAATACCTTTGGAACGGCGAAATCTGCCGCGACGACGAAATCCGCATCACCATCAAAACCTCGCGCCACTGCTACCGTGAAATCCAAAAAACCATCATCGCCAACCACAGCTACGAATGCCCGCAAATCCTGATGCAAAACGTATCGCGCGGATACGCCCCCTATTTGCGCTGGCTGAAGCGGAGTTTAGGTTGATAAAACAGCCGCGTCGTCTGAAAAACGCCCAAGCATCATTATGAATTTACAGGGAAGTCCACTATAATGACGGCTTTTGATTTTCAGACGACCTTATAGTGGATTAACTTTAAACCAGTACGGCGT
>NZ_KV814935.1:6127-29051 GCF_001814135.1 Neisseria sp. HMSC067H09
CGCCTTGTCCTGATTTAAATTTAATCCACTATACGTCTGCACCCGCAATCCTAAACCAAAAGGAAACCCATGTTCCGCACCATGCTCGGCGGCAAGATACACCGCGCCACCGTTACCGAAGCCGACCTCAACTACGTCGGCAGCATCACCATAGACCAAGACCTGCTCGACGCCGCAGGCATCCTCGTTAACGAAAAAGTCGCCATCGTCAACAACAACAACGGCGAACGCTTCGAAACCTACACCATCCCCGGCGAACGCGGCAGCGGCGTCGTCTGCCTCAACGGTGCCGCCGCACGGCTCGTCCAAAAAGGCGACATCGTCATCATCATGTCCTACGTCATGCTGTCCGAACCCGAAATTGCCGCGCACGAACCCAAAGTCGTCCTCGTGGACGAACACAACAAAATCCGCGACATCCTCTCCTACGAGCCGCCGCACACCGTCCTATAAAACACAAAGGTCGTCTGAAACCGCAAAATCCGCTTTCAGACGACCTTTCAGCCATTTTCAGACGACCTTCGAGAAAGCCCCATCATCATGAACATCCGCATCAACAACCTCACCGTCAGCAACGACCTCCCCTTTACCCTGTTCGGCGGCATCAACGTTTTAGAAGACCTCGACTCCACCCTCAAAGCCTGCGAACAATACGTCAAAGTGACCGACAAACTCGGCATCCCCTATGTTTTTAAAGCCTCCTTCGACAAAGCCAACCGCTCCTCCATCCACTCCTTCCGCGGCGTCGGCTTGGACGAAGGCATGAAAATCTTCCAAACTGTCAAACGCGAGTTTGACGTACCCGTCATCACCGACGTCCACGAACCCTACCAATGCGCCCCCGTCGCCGAAGTCTGCGACGTCATCCAACTGCCCGCCTTCCTCGCCCGCCAAACCGACCTCGTCGTCGCCATGGCAAAAACCGGCAACGTCATCAACATCAAAAAACCCCAGTTCCTCAGCCCCTCGCAGATGAAAAACATCGTCGAAAAATTCCAAGAAGCGGGCAACGATCAAATCATCCTCTGCGAACGCGGCGCCAACTTCGGCTACGACAACCTCGTCGTCGATATGCTCGGCTTCGGCGTCATGAAGCAAACCTGCGGCGGCCTGCCCGTCATCTTCGACGTTACCCACTCCCTGCAAACCCGCGAATCCGGTGCGGCCGCATCCGGCGGACGGCGCGCGCAAGTGCTGGACTTGGCGCTCGCAGGCATGGCAACCCGCCTCGCAGGCCTCTTCCTCGAATCACACCCCAACCCCGACCAAGCCAAATGCGACGGCCCCAGCGCCCTGCCGCTCGCCCAACTGGAAGACTTCCTGACCCGCGTCAAAGCCGTGGACGAAACCGTCAAATCCTTCGCGCCTATGGACATCCGTTAACACAGTATGGCAAACGAAAGGTCGTCTGAAAACCCAGATTTAAGTTTTTCAGACGACCTTGGATTCGGATTTCAAGTGCAACACCAGGGTACCGGTGGTTGGAACAGATTCAAGAATAAAACACTTGGCGTTTCGTAGCCAAGTGTTTTTCAATCAGCTGCGAATCGGGCTTATAGGGTTTTCGCTGGCACTGTTTGGTCAGCCGGTTTTGCCTTTGGACTTTTTCGGCGCTGTATTGCTGCCCTTGGTTGCAGTGCCGCTTGATTTCGCGGCTGATGGTGCTTTTGTGGCGGTTGAGCTGTTTGGCGATTTCGGCGATGGTGCAGTAGCGGGACAGGTATTGGATATGGTATCGTTCGTCTCGGATCAGTTGTGTGTAGCCCATGGCAATCTTTATTGCAGGAAAGTTGTATTCAAATGCGAATCCGCCGTCGTCTGAAAAAGCCCGTATTCGGGGTTTTCAGACGACCTTTCCCTTATTCTTCTTAGTTTGCCGCCTCAAGGCAGGGCGATGAATTTAATCAGCACTTCTTTGAAAATAAAGCCGAACACGCCCAAGCCCAATACCAGGAACAAAATCGCGATGCCGAATTTGCCCGCCTTGGATTCCTTGCCCAAGTTCCAGACGATAAAGCCCAAGAAAATAACCAGTCCGGTCAGGCAGATTTTCATTGCCCAGTCAGAAAATTCTGCTTCACTCATAATCGATTTCCTTATTTGATGTTGTGTGTATTTTAATGTTTTCAGACGACCTTTGAAACGCCAAAAGGTCGTCTGAAATGTAATGGTTCAGCAAATGCCGTCTGTCGGGCGTTTGGCTTAACGCGCCAACGCCTGTTTCAAATCGTCAATCAAATCATCGACATATTCCAAACCGACGGACAGGCGAACCAGTCCGGGGCGGATATTGGCGGCGAGTTTTTCTTCGGGCTGCATCCTGCCGTGTGTGGTTGTCCACGGGTGGGTAATGGTCGAGCGCACGTCGCCGAGGTTGGCGGTACGGGAGAAGAGTTCAACGCTGTCGACGATTTTCCACGCGGCGTCAGTGTCGGCGACTTCAAAGCCGATGACGATGCCGCCGCCGTTTTGCTGCTTGCGGATAAGCTCCGCCTGCGGATGATCGGGCAATCCGGTGTAGTACACGGCTTGAACCTGCGGCTGCGCTTGCAGCCATTGGGCGATTTTCAGGGCGTTGTCGAACTGTTTTTCCATACGCAGCGACAGGGTTTCCACGCCGCTCAACAACTGCCATGCGTTAAACGGCGACATCGCCAGCCCGCAAGAGTTGCAGTAAACGGCGACCTGCGTCATCAATTCTTCCGAACCCGCCAACACGCCGCCCATCACGCGCCCGTGTCCGTCGATGGCTTTGGTTGCGGAGGAAACGGAAATATCCGCGCCGTGTTTCAAAGGCTGCGAGCCGACGGGCGACAGCAGGCTGTTGTCCACCACCAAAAGCGCGCCGATGCTGTGCGCCAATTCTGCCAAGGCTTCCAAGTCGGCCACTTCGCCCAAGGGGTTGGAAGGCGTTTCCAAAAACAGCAGTTTGGTGTTGGCTTTGACGGCGGCTTTCCATTCGTCCACATCGGTCGGCGACACATGGCTCACTTCGATGCCGAATTTGGTGACGATGTTATTGATAAAGCCGACGGTCGTGCCGAACAGGCTGCGGCTGGAAATCACATGGTCGCCCGCCTGCAGGAAGGTGAAAAACGCCGCCTGAATCGCGGACATACCCGTCGAAGTGGCGACCGCGCGTTCTGCGCCTTCCAAAGCGGCGATGCGCTTTTCAAAAGCGGCGATGGTCGGGTTGGCGGTACGGGTATAAGTGAACCCTTTGATTTTTTTAGAAAACAAATCGGCAGCGTGTTGGGCGTTGTCCCACATGAAGCTGCTGGTGAGGAACAATGCCTGATTGTGTTCGCGGTATTCGGTTTGCTCTTTGCCGCCGCGTATGGCGAGCGTCTGCGGGTGGAGTTTTTTACTCATTTGTTTTCCAATCTTGTTCAGCAGGTTTGTTTGATGTCTTATAGTGGATTAACTTTAAACCAGTACGGCGTTGCCTCGCCTTGTCCTGATTTAAAGTTAATCCACTATAAATAAGAGAAGCCATAGGTTAACTTGTTAACATTTTGCGCTTATTTGTGCCGTCTTTCAAGTTTGGCGGCGAATGGCAAAAGGTCGTCTGAAAACGTTTTTCAGACGACCTTTTCTTGCCAACCGATTTATTCGGCTTGTTCTTTCAACACGGCTTCAATCAATTCCTGCGCGCCGTCGTCCGCCAGCTTTTTGGCGACCGCGCGTCCGAGCGCATCGGCGTAGGCGGAGGGGGCTTGTGCGTCTGCCTGCAAGATTACCGAGCCGTCGGGATGTCCGACCAGTCCGCGCAGGGTGAGCAGGCCGTTTTCTTCGGTGCAATACGCGGCAAGCGGGACTTGGCAGCTTCCGCCCAAAGCGCGGGCGAGGGCGCGTTCGGCAGTCACGCAGGCGTGTGTTATATCGTGGTTTAAGGGTTTCAAGACGTCGAGAAGGTCGGTGCGGTGTGCGGCGATTTCGATGCCCAACGCGCCTTGTCCGGCAGCGGGCAGGCTGTCGGCTTCGGAGAGAATCAGGCGGATGCGTTCGTCCAGTTCCAAACGCTGCAATCCGGCGGCGGCGAGGATGATGGCATCGTATTCGCCGTTGTCGAGTTTGGACAGGCGGGTTTGCACGTTGCCGCGCAGGGGTTTAATCACTAAGTGCGGGTAGCGGGCGCGCAACTGGGCTTCGCGTCGCAGGCTGGATGTGCCGACGACGGCGCCTTTGGGCATTTCTTCCAAACGCGCGTATTGGTTGGATACGAACGCATCAAACGGATTGGCGCGCTCGCCGATGGCGGCAAGGGCGAAGCCTTCGGGCAAATCCATCGGCACGTCTTTAATCGAATGCACCGCCAAATCGGCGCGTCCGTCTTGCAAGGCTTGTTCCAACTCTTTGATAAACAGGCCTTTGCCGCCGATTTTCGACAGGGTTTTGTCCAAAATCTGGTCGCCGCGTGTGGTCATGCCCAAGATTTCGACTTCGCAGTCGGGATACAGGGTTTTCAGACGACCTTGGATATGTTTTGCCTGCCACATGGCAAGCAGGCTTTCGCGGCTGGCGATAACGAGTTTTTTCGGGTTCATTTGCAGTTTCTGATTTTCTAATTCATGAGGCGGGAAGTTCGACAGTCTAACACAAACTTTCTACGCTAACCGCCTGACTGTACTTGCTCAAAGGACCGAATCCGTTGCCTTGGTTTTGTTCTTTGGTCAGCACTTTTCCCTGAATGCAGACATTGTTCAGGGTAACGTTATATGAGCCGGAACTCAGGCGGTTCTTTTCTACTTGATCCATCAGGCTGTCGCCGCCGTTGATGAAATAGGTTTTCCCGTCGGCGGTAAATTCAGCCTGTTCGAGCGAATAATGGACTGTCCCTGTCATTTTGACCGTATCGCCGCCGCTTTTCTCGACCAGAGTTTCCGTCGGTTTGGCAGCCGACGTTTCGATTTTGTTTTGCGGGGAGCAGGCTGTCAGGGCAATCAGTATGGGGAAAAGAAATTTGTTCATTTGCAATTACCGTGGTTGATAAAGGTATTCCGCTGCGAAGCTGTCGGAGAAGCCGTTGCACTATATCTGTTGCAACGAAATAAACTATAATGTGTACCGGCATTGAAATGCCGATTTCGACAGACCGCAAGAAACGGAATACAGGGTCTGTCGGCATGATGTTAGTTCATACTGCCGTAAAATAAAACTTATTCTCTAAAAACATTTTAAACCCAACAGCCTTACAGCATGAAACGCGCCAAAAAATATCCCTTCTTATCGTTGCAGCGGCAACGTTTCTGCCTGAATTTTGAAAACGCCTCAACCGTCGCCAATCTTCCGAGCGAACGCGATTTCTACCGCTGGGCATGGGCGGCGTTGAAAAATGAATACCGCCGCGCCGACATCAGCCTGATTCTGCTGGACGAAGAAGAAGCCCGCGCCTACAACCGCGATTACCGCAGCAAAGACTACGCCACCAATGTGTTGAGTTTTGCCTTGAACGAAGGCGAAATCCTGCCCGATCAGTTTTCAGACGAGCTTTGCGGCGATTTGATCATCTGCCCGCAAGTCGTATTGAAAGAAGCTGCCGAGCAGGGCAAAACCGCCGAGCAGCACTTTGCCCACCTGACCATGCACGGCACATTGCACCTGATGGGCTACGACCACATCGAAGAGACCGAGGCCGAAGAAATGGAGGCGCTCGAAATCCGCCTGATGCAGGCGGCAGGTTATCCCAACCCCTACCAAGAGGACGAATACTGAAATGGACGACACCCGGTCGAAACCGACATTTTTCGAACGTTTGATTTCCCGACTTGCCGGCGAACCCGATTCCGCCGAAGACGTACTCAGCCTGCTGCGGCAGGCGCACGAGCAGGAAGTGTTTGACGCGGATACACTTTTGCGGCTGGAAAAAGTCCTCGACTTTGCCGACTTGGAAGTGCGCGATGCCATGATTACCCGCAGCCACATGAACGTTTTGAAAGAAAACGACAGCATCGAGCGCATCACTGCCTACGTCATCGAAACCGCCCATTCCCGTTTCCCCGTCATCGGCGAAGACAAAGACGAAGTCCTCGGCATCCTGCACGCCAAAGACCTGCTCAAATACATGTTCAATCCCGAGCAGTTCAACCTCAAATCCATCCTTCGTCCTGCCGTTTTCGTACCCGAAGGCAAATCGCTGAACGCGCTTTTGAAAGAATTCCGCGAGCAGCGCAACCACATGGCAATCGTCATCGACGAATACGGCGGCACGTCGGGTTTGGTAACTTTTGAAGACATTATCGAACAAATCGTCGGCGACATCGAAGACGAGTTTGACGAAGACGAAAGCGCGGACAATATCCACGCCGTTTCTACCGAACGCTGGCGTATCAACGCCGTAACCGAAATCGAAGACATCAACGCCTTTTTCGGTACGGATTACAGCAGCGAAGAAGCCGACAGCATCGGCGGGCTGGTCATTCAGGAATTGGGACACCTGCCCGTGCGCGGCGAAAAAGTCGTGATCGGCGGTTTGCAGTTCACTGTCGCCCGCGCCGATAACCGCCGGTTGCATACGTTGATGGCGACTAAGGTGAAATAAACGGGATTTGTCTGATATAGTGGATTAAAATTGCAATGATACGGCGTTGCCAACGCCCTTATGTACTACCCGTACACGGCGGACGTTGCCGCCTTGTCTCATTTTTATTTTAATCCACTATAATTAAAGAAAAAGGTCGTCTGAAAACCGATATACAAGGTTTTCAGACGACCTTTGCCGTATCTTGAAGCCAATCTTATTTCTGATTGTCTTCGATGATTTTTTTGAGGTGCGGCATGGGGCTGTATCCGCTTTGGCTGTGGCCGTTCGGGAAGACGAGGGTAGGTGTGCCGTTGAAGCCGAATTGTTCGCCCAAAGAAGTGGTTTCGGCAACGGGATTGTCGCAATTGGCTTTGCCGCTCGGGAATTGGCCTTTGCGCATCCAGTCGGTCCAGGCTTGGGTCGGGTTGGGCTGGCACCACAAAATTTCGGCTTTACGCGCGGCATCGGGGTGCAGGCTCGGAATCGGCATCATGAAGTTGTAGATCGTGATGTCGGTCATTTTTTCAAACTCGTGTTCCAAGCGTTTGCAGTATGGGCAGTCGGGGTCGGAGAAGACGGCGACTTTCAGCTTGCCGTTGCCGCGTACTTCTTTAATCGCTTTGTCCAAAGGCAGGGAGGCGAAGTCGATTTTGTTCAAATCGGCGGCGCGTTCGTCGGTCAGGCTTTTGCGCGTGTTGACGTCGATGAGGTCGCCGACGAACATATAGTCGCCTTTGGCATCGGTGTAAATGATTTGTTTGCCGCTGACGACGACTTCATAAATGCCTTGAATAGGGGTTTCGCTGACGCTGATGACTTTCAGGCCTTGGGATTCGTAAATTTTTTCGAGGCGGGCTTTCAAGGCTTCGCCGACTTTGCCTTGTACGGGGGCGGCGGGCTTGGCGGCAGCTGAAGAGGGCGCTGCATTTGCCTGTGAAACGGGCGTTTGCCCGCACGCGGTCAGTGAGATCAGAGCGATGGGGGCTAAGATTTTGATTAATTTGGTTTTCATTTTTAAGTATAGGCGTGTGTCAAGAAAACCGCATTGTATCAAACCTCTGTCATGCCTGCATTGTATTGAGGCTCAATTTATCGTCTGAAAATAGCTTTCGGCTGTTAAAATACGCAAAAAAATGATTTGCCTGCCTGTATGATCTACCACCGCATCGCCGTAAACGTGCCGCTTTCAAACGGCCTTTTGACTTATTCCCATTCCGAGCCGCTGCCGCTGGGCGCGCGGGTGCTTGTGCCTTTCCGCAACAAAACCGTGGTCGGGATTGTGTGGGAAACGGATATTGCGCCGGATATGGATGCGGCGCGGATTTTGAGTATTCAGACGACCTTTTCGGACGAGCCGCCGCTGCCCGAAAGCTGGCGTGATTTGCTCTCGTTTACGTCGCGTTATTACCACTATCCGACGGGGCAGGCGGTGTTTGCCGCGCTGCCTCAGGGTTTGAAAGAAACGCGCGCGGTGGAAATGCCGCAGCCGCCGTTGTTTTACGCGCTGAACGAAGCGGGCAGGGTGCAAACGCCGCCGCCGGCACGGTTCAACAAAAAAGCGGCTTTGTGGGACGCGCTGCTGTCGGGCGGAATGACGATGGCGGCGCTGAAGCAGGTAAACGCGCAGGCGGCGAAATTAATCGAAGATTGGGCGGAGCAGGGCTGGATTGAAACGACGGAAGCGGCAAAGCCTGTATTGAGGTCGTCTGAATTTCAGCTCAACGCCAACCAGCAACAGGCTTCCGATGAAATTCAGACAACCTTCGGCAGTTTTCAACCGTTTCTGCTGTACGGCATCACCGGCAGCGGCAAGACAGAGGTGTATTTCGATGCGATGGCGAAAGTGTTGGCGCAGGGGCGGCAGGTGTTGTTTCTGTTGCCCGAAATCAACCTCACGCCGCAGCTTTTGAAGCGGGTGGAAGACCGTTTTGCCGACGTGCCGACCGCCGTGTTGCACAGCCAGATGGCGGCAGGCAGGCGCACGCAGGATTATTTGCGCGCGATGTTGGGGCAGGCGAAATTGGTCATCGGCACGCGGCTGGCGGTGTTCACGCCTTTGCCTGATGTCGGACTGATTGTGGTCGATGAGGAACACGACGGCTCGTTCAAGCAGGACAACGAATTGCGCTACCACGCCCGCGATTTGGCGGTGTGGCGGGCGAAGCAGAGCGGCTGCCCCGTCGTATTGGGCAGCGCCACGCCCAGCTTGGAGAGCTGGCACAAAGCGCAAAGCGGCGCGTACCGCCTGTTGCAACTGACCGAGCGCGCTCACACCGCCGCACAACTGCCGCAAGTGGAAATACTCAACGTAGGTCGTCTGAAACTCGACAACGGTTTCTCACCGCAAGCCTTGCAGCTTTTGAAACAGAATTTTGAAGCGGGCGGCATGTCGCTGGTGTACCTCAACCGTCGCGGTTTCGCGCCCGCGCTGTTTTGCGGCGACTGCGGCCATACCTTCGGCTGCCCGAACTGCTCCGCCAAAATGGTGCTGCACCAACGCGCCCGCCAACTGCGCTGCCACCACTGCGACCACCGCGAACCCATCCCGTTCAAATGCCCCGACTGCGGCAACCAAGACCTGACCGCCGTCGGGCACGGCACGCAGCGCGTCGAAGAAACCCTGCGCGCCTTCCTGCCCAAGGCCGCCGTCGTCCGCGTCGATAGGGACAGCACCGCGCACAAAAACGACTGGGCAGATTTGTACCGCCGCATCGCCGACAACGAAATTGACATTTTGGTCGGCACGCAGATGCTCGCCAAAGGCCATGATTTCGCGCGGCTCAACCTTGTTATCGTGTTGAACGCCGACGGCAGCCTGTACAGCGCGGATTTCCGCGCGCCGGAAAGGCTGTTCGCCGAGCTGATGCAAGTGTCCGGCAGGGCGGGGCGCGCCGACAAACCCGGCAAGGTGCTGATACAGACCCAACTGCCCGAACATCCCGTCTTCGCCGCCGTCAAAGCGCAGGACTACGCCGTGTTTGCCGAAAACGAATTGAACGAGCGGCAAATGTTCGCCATGCCGCCCTTCGGTTTTCAGACCGCCGTCCGCGCCGACGCGCCGCGCGTTGCCGATGCGATGGAGTTTCTCAACGCCGCCAAAGAAACCCTCGCCCCGCTTTTGCCCGCAAGCGTCTCCCAGTTCGGCGCCGCCCCCATGCTGATGGTGCGCCTCGCCGAACGCGAACGCGCGCAAATCTTCCTTGAATCGACATCCCGACAGGATTTGCACCGCGCCGTGAGTTTGTGGGTGCAGGTGTTGCAGCAAAACCGCGACGGCAAAATCAGATGGTCGGTGGATGTGGATGTGCAGGAGGCGTAAGCGGGATAGGGAAGGGGTCGTCTGAAAAAGCGGAAGAGGCATTTTCAGACGACCTTTTCGCAGTATCGAACATTAATCTTTAGAAACGCTGATGGTGTGTTTGACGTGTTTTAAATTCGCCACGATGGTAAACGTTATCATCACCAGCAAAGCCCACGAACTCCATTTGCTGATGTGTACCGATGCCCATGCGCCGATTTGGTTGGGATAACGCCAAACGCCGAACAAAGTCCCTAAATTTTCCGCCAGCCAAATGAAAAAACCGATCAGGACGAAAGACAGCAGCAGCGGCATTTTTCGGGTGGTGTCATAGGGCGTGTATAAAACAGTTGTCCGCGCATACAGCCCGAGTGCGAATACGGCGAGATACCAGCGGTAGTCGCCGAGATAGTGATGGGTGAAAAAATTGACGTAAATTGCCAGCGCGCACAATGTGCTCAACCAATACGGCGGATGGCTTTTTATTTTGATATTAAAGAGCCGCCAAGCCTGAATGATGTAGCTGCCGACCGCCGCATACATAAAGCCCGCAAACAGCGGCACGCCGCCGATTTTGGTATATGCCTCGTCCGGATAGCTCCAAGACTGGATGTCGCCCGATGTTTTGAACCACTCCAAAGCAAAGCCCACCAAGTGAAAAAGCGTAATCGATTTCACTTCGTCCCACGTTTCCAGCTTGAAATACAGCATCGCAGCCTGCACGGAGACTGCAAAAATCAGCAGTAGGTCATAGCGTGAAATCCCCAGCCAGCCTGTTTTCGGAATCAGGAACATGGCGATGAAAAACAAACCTGCAAACAAACAGGCGCGCGCTTCTTTCAGTCCGAAAAACCAAAATTCGACCGCAAAACGCCGCCAGCCGTGCAAATCATCCCGTTTCGGGTGTTCCATCAGCCAAGTATCCAGTTTGCCCAACATATTTTCAGACGACCTTCATTTTTAAAAGGGATGGAATATAACGTAAGAATAGGGATCCGGGAATATTAAGTGGCCGTCTGAAAAAGCGGTTGGCGTTTTCAGACGACCTTTTGCGTTATAATCGGGCAAACGATAAAGACATACACCAATCCTACCCGTACCCCCATGAACAGACAGATCCGCCAAGAAATTTTCGAGCGTTTCCGCGCTGCCAATCCCCATCCGACCACCGAGCTTCATTTCAATTCACCCTTCGAGCTTTTGATTGCCGTTTTGCTGTCGGCGCAGGCGACCGACGTGGGCGTGAATAAGGCGACGGCAAAGCTGTTTCCGGTTGCCAATACGCCGCAGGCGATGTTGGATTTGGGTTTGGACGGCGTAATGGAATACACGAAAACCATCGGGCTTTATAAAACCAAGTCCAAACACATCATGCAGACTTGCCACATCCTGCTGGAAAAATACAACGGCGAAGTGCCGGAAGACCGCGAGGCTTTGGAATCGTTGCCGGGCGTGGGTCGCAAGACGGCAAACGTGGTGTTGAACACGGCGTTCGGCCATCCCGTCATGGCGGTCGATACGCACATCTTCAGGGTGTCCAACCGCACCAAAATCGCGCCGGGCAAGGATGTGCGCGAGGTGGAAGACAAGCTGATGCGCTTTGTGCCGAAAGAGTTTTTGATGGATGCGCACCATTGGCTGATTTTGCACGGGCGCTACACCTGCAAGGCGCAGAAGCCGCAATGCGGGAAATGCATCATTAATGATTTGTGCGAGTATGGTGCGAAGTTGATGTAAACATTGATAAATTGTAAACAATCAACAAAACAACCTTTCTATCAGGTTAAAATTTCTGACGGCATTTTTTTATTTAAAATGAAATGCTTGAAAAAATATGGGCAAAAGGTAAAATTCGACCTTATCGGGTTGGAAAACGATAAAAGTTTCAGACGACCCCCCTGTTTTTAAGATGCAAGAACACAATCCGTTATTCGGAAAAGGAAACGCGGTGCGCGAAAAAATGAACAAATACAGATACTTTGCTTTGGTAACGGCTTCTGCGCTGGCCTTGGGCGGCTGTGACAAAATCAGCAGCTTCTTCGGCGGCGACAGTAAAAGCGAAGAATTCGTACAAAGAATCGAACCTTCCAAAGATGACGGCAGCGTCGGTATGCTGCTGCCCGATTTCGCACAATTGGTGCAAAACGAAGGTCAGGCGGTGGTCAATATCCAAGCTTCCCCTGCAGGGCGTGCCGCAGGCAGCGGGCAGTCTGAAGAGCAGGGCATGGATTTGAGCCAGTTCCCTGACAACGACCCGTTTTACGAGTTTTTCAAACGCCTTGTCCCGAATATGCCCGATATGCCGGAAGACCAGTCTGCCGACGAGGATTTGAACTTCGGCTCCGGCTTCATCATCAGTAAAGACGGCTATATCCTGACCAATACCCACGTCGTTGCCGGCATGGGCAATATCAAAGTCCTGCTCAACGACAAACGCGAATACACCGCCAAGCTGATCGGTTCGGATACGCAATCCGATGTCGCGCTGCTGAAGATTGACGCTTCGGAAGAATTGCCTGTCGTCAAAATCGGCAATCCGAAAGATTTGAAACCGGGCGAGTGGGTTGCCGCCATCGGTGCGCCGTTCGGCTTTGACAACAGCGTTACTTCGGGCATCGTGTCCGCCAAAGGACGTAGCCTGCCGAACGAAAGCTACACGCCTTTCATCCAAACCGACGTTGCCATCAATCCGGGTAACTCCGGCGGTCCGCTGTTTAACCTGAAAGGTCAGGTAGTCGGCATCAACTCTCAAATTTACAGCCGCAGCGGCGGATTTATGGGCATTTCCTTCGCGATTCCGATTGATGTGGCGATGAATGTTGCCGAGCAGTTGAAAACCAGCGGTAAGGTTCAGCGCGGTCAGTTGGGCGTGATTATTCAGGAAGTGTCTTACGATCTGGCGAAATCGTTCGGTTTGGACAAAGCCAGCGGCGCGTTGATTGCCAAAGTGATGCCGAACAGCCCTGCCATGCAGGCAGGATTGCAAGTGGGCGACATCGTCCGCAGCGTCAACGGCGAAGAAGTGCGCGTGTCCAGCGATTTGCCGGTCATGGTCGGCTCAATGCTGCCGGGTAAGGAAGTTTCGCTGGAAGTATGGCGCAAAGGCGAGAAAATCAATGTGAAAGTCAAACTCGGCAGCATGGCGGAGCAGAACGAAACGTCTTCTCGCGCTACCGAGCAGCCGCAGCAGGCAAATCCGGCGGACGGCTTTACCGTCGATAATACGGGACTGACCCTGCGCGTCGATGAAGGTGCAGGCAAAAGCCGTCTGATTGTTTCCCGCGTCAGCGGCGCGGCGGAACGTGCCGGACTCAAACGCGGCGACGAAATCCTCGCCGTCAGTCAAATCAGCGTCAACGACGAATCGAGCTTCCGCAGCGCGTTGGCAGGCGCGGGCAAAAATGTGCCGCTGCTGGTTCAGCGCGACGGCAATACGCTTTTCCTTGCCCTGACTCTGCAATAAGGTGCAACGCAAGCGCCATTCAATGATAGAATACCCGCCATCCTAAGGTGGCGGGTATTTTGTAATTTTAGCAACTGATTGATTTGTTTGTTTTTTGATGGTTTTGCTCTTTTGGCTTTGTCAACAATCGCATTCAAAGGTCGTCTGAAAACGTTCCGCTCCGATTGACTTCCTATTAATAAAAATATTATGCACCTGATTGATTATTCACATTCGTTTTTATCCGTCGTGCCGCCGTTTTTGGCATTGGCGCTTGCCGTCATCACCCGCCGCGTGCTGCTGTCTTTGGGCATCGGTATCTTGGTCGGCGTTGCCTTTTTGGTCGGCGGCAGCCCGATTGACGGACTGACACACCTGAAAGACATGGTGGTCGGACTGGCTTGGGCAGACGGCGATTGGTCGCTGGGAAAACCTAAAATCCTGATTTTCTTGTTGTTGCTCGGTATTTTCACTTCTCTTTTAACCTTTTCGGGCAGCAATCAGGCGTTTGCCGATTGGGCGAAGCAACACATCAAAGGGCGGCGCGGCGCAAAAATGCTGACAGCCTGCCTCGTATTCGTTACCTTTATTGACGACTATTTCCACAGTCTCGCCGTCGGTGCGATTGCCCGCCCCGTTACCGACAAATTCAAAGTTTCCCGCGCCAAACTGGCGTATATCCTTGACTCTACCGCTGCGCCGATGTGCGTACTGATGCCGGTTTCAAGCTGGGGCGCATCGATTATCGCCACGCTGGCAGGTCTGCTCGTTACCTACCACATCACCGGATACACGCCGATGGGTGTGTTTGTTGCCATGAGCCTGATGAATTATTACGCCCTGTTCGCCCTGATCATGGTGTTTGTCGTCGCTTGGTTTTCTTTCGACATCGGCTCGATGGCGCGCCTTGAAAAAGCGGCATTGCAGGAAACCCATGACGAATCCGCCGGCTCTGACGGCCCTAAAGGCAGGGTTTACGCGCTGATTATCCCTGTTTTGGTGTTGATCGCATCCACCGTTTCCGCCATGATTTACACAGGCGCGCAGGCAAGCGAAACCTTCAGCATTTTGGGCGCGTTTGAAAATACCGATGTAAACACTTCGCTGGTGTTCGGCGGTACTTGCGGCGTACTCGCCGTTGTCCTCTGCACGCTCGGCACCATCAAGGCCGCCGACTATCCCAAAGCCGTCCGTCAGGGCATATCTTCGATGTTCGGCGCGATTACCATCCTGATTCTTGCCTGGCTCATCAGCACCGTCGTCAGCGAAATGCACACCGGCGACTACCTCTCCACGCTGGTTGCAGACAATATCCATCCCGGCTTCCTGCCCGTCATCCTCTTCCTACTTGCCAGCGTGATGGCGTTCGCCACAGGCACAAGCTGGGGCACGTTCGGCATTATGCTGCCGATTGCCGCCGCGATGGCGGTTAAAGTCGATGCATCGTTGGTTATCCCGTGTATGTCCGCCGTGATGGCAGGCGCGGTGTGCGGCGACCACTGTTCGCCCATTTCCGACACCACCATCCTGTCTTCCACCGGCGCGCATTGCAACCACATCGACCACGTTACATCGCAACTGCCTTACGCCCTGACCGTCGCAGGCGCGGCAGCGGCAGGCTACCTCGTGTTGGGCATGACGCAATCGGCTTGGCTGGGCTTTTTCGCCACCGGCGTCGTCATGACCGCCCTCATCTTCATACTGAAAGACAAAAAAGGCAAAGCTGCCTGACGTGTTTTCCCGTTTTCAGACGACCTTTGGTACTTTAAGGTCGTCTGAAACATTTTAAGGAATCCAAAAATGAACGCTCCCCATTCCATCCCGCGTGGCCCCGTTATGGCAGACGTCGCCGCCTACTGTCTCTCCGAAGAAGAAAAACAACGCCTGCTCGACCCGTCTATCGGCGGCGTCATCCTGTTCCGCCGCAACTTCGAAAACGTCGGGCAGCTCAAAGCCCTAGTTCAAGAAATCAAAGCACTGCGCACGCCCGAACTCATCATCGCCGTCGATCACGAAGGCGGCAGGGTACAACGCTTCATCGAAGGCTTCACCCGACTGCCCGCCATGAACACCTTAGGGCAGATTTGGGATACCGAAGGCGAAGCCGCCGCCAAAGAAAAAGCCGAGCAGGTCGGCTGGGTATTGGCGACGGAGCTGACCGCCTGCGGCATAGACCTCTCCTTCACACCCGTCCTCGACCTTGATTGGGGAACATGCCCCGTCATCGGCAACCGCAGCTTCCACCGAAATGCCGACACCGTGACCCAACTTGCCCTTGCCCTGCAAAAAGGTCTGAACCGAGGCGGCATGAAATCCTGCGGCAAACATTTCCCCGGACACGGATTTGTCGAAGGCGACAGCCATTTGGTGCAACCCGAAGACACGCGCAGCCTTGCCGAACTCGAAGCCGCCGACATGATTCCGTTCCGTGCCTTAAGCGGCGCAGGTATGGCGGCGGTCATGCCCGCCCACGTCGTTTATCCGCAAATTGACGGCAAGCCCGCCGGTTTCTCCGAAAAATGGCTCAAACAAATCCTGCGTCAAGACATCGGATTTAAAGGCGTTATCTTTTCAGACGACCTCACGATGGAAGGCGCAGGCGCAGCGGGCGGCATCAAAGAACGTGCAAACGCTTCCTTTACAGCAGGCTGCGACATCGTCCTCGTCTGCAACCGTCCTGACCTCGTGGACGAACTGCGCGACGGCTTCCAAATACCCGCCAATCCCGATTTGGCAAACCGCTGGCAATACATGGCGAACACACTGGGCAAAGAAGCCGCCCAAGCCGTGATGCAAACGCCTGATTTCCAAGCCGCCCAAGCCATGACCGCGCAACTTGCCACGCCTAAAGACACCGCCGGCGGCGTGAAAGTCGGCGAAGCGTTTTAAAAGCGTTTGATTTAGAAAACATGAAAGAAGGTCGTCTGAAAACCTTGAATTAAGGTTTTCAGACGACCTTTTTATTTCACAATGATAATTTGATTATCCTTCGTCAGGCAGCTTGGTGATCTGTACCCGCTCGATGCGTTGACCGTCTTTTTCAACGACTTGGAAACGCCAGCCGTGGAAGTCGGCAAAGTCGCCGACATCGGGAATGCTTTGCAGCTCTTCCATAATCAGTCCGGCGACAGTGTGGAAGTCGGCATCTTCTTCTTGCGGCGGGAGGTTGAGTTGCGGCGCGAGTTCGACGTATTCGAGCGAACCGTCCACGGTCAAGCTTTCATCGGCATTTTCTTGAACGGCGGGTTCTTCTTGGCGTTCAAACTCTTCGGGGAATTCGCCGGCAATGGTTTCCAGCAGGTCTTTCATGGTAACCATGCCCAAAACCGCGCCGAATTCATCGACCACCAAAGCATAATCCGCGCTGCTTTGGCGGAACAGTTCAATCGCCCCCAATGCAGTCGTACTGTCCGGCAGGACAAGCGGCTGGCGCAGGACGGCTTGGATATTGAGTTCGCCGGTTTCGAGCAGTTGGGCGAGCAGGTCTTTTTTGTTGATGTAGCCCAACGGTTCGTCCACGCCGGCTTTACCGACGACGAGCAGGCGGCTGTACGGGGTATTTTGCAGTTGGGCGTGTTGCTCTTCGCGGCTTTGAGAGATGTCCAAACGCTCAATGTCGCGACGTGGAATCATCACGCCGAGGATGGGACGTTCGGCAAGCGTAAGGACGCTGCGTATCATGGATTTTTCGTTTTCTTCAAAATGCCCGTCGTCCTCCGCTTCATCGCCCGCTTTGGCAAGCACGCTTTCGCGTATGCCCATCATGCCCAAGACGTTTTCAGCAGTACGTTTGCGCCACGAGCTGCTGATGTAGTCGTTTTTGCGACTGTTGCGCTGCGAAATTTGGTTGAACGCTTCAATCAGGATGGAGAAGCCGATAGCGGCGTAGAGGTAGCCTTTGGGGATATGGAAATGGAAGGCTTCGGCAATAAGGCTGAAACCGATCATCAACAGGAAACCCAAACAGAGCATGACGACGGTAGGATGCCTGTCCACAAATTCGGTCAGCGGTTTGCTGGCGGAAATCATGACGGTCATGGCAACGGCAACGGCGCCCATGGCGACGACGATGTGATCGACCATCGCAACGGCAGTGATGACGGAATCGATGGAAAATACCGCGTCAAGAATCAGGATTTGGGCAACCACACTCCAAAATCGCGCGTGTTTCTTCTGACTGTCGGCAACGGCAAACTGGTTATGCCCTTCGAGGCGTTCGTGCAGTTCGGTGGTGGCTTTGTAGAGCAGGAAGATGCCACCCGCGAGCATAATCATGTCTTTTCCGGAAACGTCCAACCCACCAATGTGGAACAGCGGGCGCGTCAGGGTCATGATGTGCGCCATGAAGCCGAGCATGATGATGCGGATAACGACCGCAAGCCCTAAACCGGTAATACGCGCGCGGTCGCGTTGGGCGGGTTTGACTTTGTTCGCCAAAATGGCGACGAAAACAAGGTTGTCTATCCCCAAGACGACTTCGAGTACCAGAAGCGTGGCAAAGCCTATCCAAGTATGCGGCTCTGCCAACCAACTGAAATCCATGATTTTTGTATTCCTTTGTGTTCAAACGCGAAAAGGCAGCCTGAAACGCTCAAGCTGCCTGATTCATATCGATACGCACGAAAAACGGCGGGCGGTCATGCTGCTCTGCTCTGGGCCTTTCATGTGTGCGTATGTCTCAAGTAAAAATAATGTAAATAGTTTAGCAGTTTGGGAGGCGGATGGCAAAAGGTCGTCTGAAAGATAAGCCTTATTTTCAGACGACCTTTTGTTCAAGCTAAACCCGATTCAGATTCAGCCTCTGTTTTTCAACCGTCCATGCAACTCTTGCACGCTGTACACGCCCAGGTGGTCGCGGCTTTTTGCGCCTTCGCTCATGGCTTCGCCGCCGGCGATGGTGGTGTATTGCGGCACGCGTTGGGTGAGGGAGGTGCGGCGGATGCTGTGGCTGTCGGCGATGGACTGCGCCGAGCTGCTGACGGTGTTCACCACCAGCGCGATTTCGCCGTTTTTAATCGCGTCCACGATGTGCGGGCGGCCTTCCTGCACTTTGTTTACCGCTTGCACGATGATGCCGTGCTCTTTCAGGTATTCGGCGGTACCGCGTGTGGCGCAGACGCCGTAGCCGAGGGCTTGGAAGTTTTGCGCGGTTTTGACGATGAGCGGCTTGTCTTCGTCGCGCACGGCGAGGAAGATTTTGCCGGTCGGGTTCAGGCGTTCGCCTGCGCCGAGTTGGGCTTTGTAGTAGGCTTCGCCGAAGCTTGCGCCCACGCCCATCACTTCACCGGTGGAGCGCATTTCGGGGCCGAGAATGGTGTCCACGCCGGGGAATTTGATGAAGGGGAACACGGCTTCTTTAACGGCATAGAAATCGGGGACGACTTCTTTTTCCACGCCTTGCTCTTGCAGGGAAATGCCTGCCATGCAGCGCGCGCCGACTTTGGCGAGCGGCACGCCGGTGGCTTTGGAGACGAAAGGCACGGTGCGGCTGGCGCGCGGGTTCACTTCCAACACGAACACCACGCCGTCCTGCACGGCAAACTGTACGTTCATCAGGCCGACCACGCCCAGCGCGTAGGCCATGGCTTTGGTTTGGCGGCGGATTTCGTCTTGGATTTCTTCGCTGAGCGAGTAGGGCGGCAGCGAGCAGCCGGAGTCGCCGGAGTGGATGCCTGCTTGTTCGACGTGCTGCATGATGCCGCCGATAACGACGTCTTTGCCGTCTGAAACGCAGTCCACATCGACTTCAATCGCGTTGTTCAGGAAGAAGTCGAGCAACACGGGGCTGTCTTCGGATACCTGCACGGCTTCGCGCATGTATTTTTGCAGCTCTTCGGCGGAGTGGACGACCTGCATGGCGCGGCCGCCGAGGACGTAAGACGGGCGCACGACCAGCGGATAGCCGATTTCTTCGGCTTTGACGAGCGCTTCTTCTTCGTTGTGGGCGATGCGGTTGGGCGGCTGGCGCAAGCCTAAGTCGTTCAACACTTTTTGGAAGCGTTCGCGGTCTTCGGCGGCGTCGATGCTGTCGGCGGACGTGCCGATGATGTTCACGCCGTTTTCAACCAATGCGTTGGCGAGTTTGAGCGGGGTTTGACCGCCGTAATGCACAATCACGCCCCACGGGTTTTCGGTACGGACGATTTCCAACACGTCTTCCAGCGTCAGCGGCTCGAAATAGAGGCGGTCGCTGGTGTCGAAGTCGGTGGACACGGTTTCGGGGTTGCAGTTCACCATAATCGTTTCAAAGCCCGATTCGCGCAGGGCGAGCGCGGCGTGGACGCAGCAGTAGTCAAACTCGATGCCTTGACCGATGCGGTTTGGGCCGCCGCCGAGAATCATCACTTTTTTACGGTCGGAAGGACGCGCTTCGCATTCTTCTTCGTAAGTGGAATAGAGGTAGGCGGTTTCGGTGGCGAACTCGGCGGCACAGGTGTCGACGCGTTTATAGACGGGATGCAGCTTCAGCGCGTAGCGGTGTTCGCGCACTTCTTTTTCTTTTACGCCCAAAAGCTGCGCGATGCGTTTGTCGGAGAAGCCTTTGCGTTTCAGACGACGTAAGGCGGCAAAATCCAAATCTTGCAGGCAGCCTGCACTTACCTGCTGCTCTTCTTTCACCAAGTCTTCGATTTGCGCCAAGAACCAAGGGTCGATGGCACAGATTTCATGGATTTCGTCCAGCGTGAAGCCCGCGCGGAACGCATCTGCCACAAACAGCATACGCTCAGGGCCGGGGTTGGCCAGTTCGCGGCGGATTTCCGCTTTGTCTTCGCTGCGCGGATTGAAGCCGCACAAGCCTGTTTCCAAGCCGCGCAGGGCTTTTTGGAAGCTTTCCTGAATGGTGCGGCCCATCGCCATCACTTCGCCCACCGATTTCATCTGCGTGGTCAGACGGTCGTCTGCGGCGGGGAATTTTTCAAACGCAAAACGCGGGATTTTGGTTACCACATAGTCGATGGAAGGCTCAAACGACGCGGGCGTGCGGCCGCCGGTGATGTCGTTGCGCAACTCGTCCAGCGTAAAGCCGACCGCCAGCTTTGCCGCCACTTTCGCAATCGGGAAGCCCGTCGCTTTGGAAGCCAACGCGGACGAACGGCTCACGCGCGGGTTCATCTCAATCACAATCATCTCGCCGTTTTCAGGGTTCACCGCAAACTGCACGTTCGAGCCGCCCGTGTCCACGCCGATTTCGCGCAATACCGCTAAGCTTGCGTTGCGCATGATTTGGTATTCTTTGTCCGTCAGCGTCTGCGCCGGCGCAACCGTAATCGAGTCGCCCGTATGCACGCCCATCGGGTCGAAGTTTTCAATCGAACAAATGATGATGCAGTTGTCGTTCTTATCGCGCACCACCTCCATCTCGTACTCTTTCCAGCCGAGGACGGACTGTTCAATCAGCAGCTCATGCGTGGGCGACGCATCGAAACCGCGTTCGCAAATCGCCAAAAACTCGTCTTTATTGTAGGCAATGCCGCCGCCCGAACCGCCCATGGTGAAAGACGGGCGAATCAGCGTCGGAAAGCCGACCTGTTCCTGCGCCGCCAAGGCTTCGTTCATCGTGTGGCAGACAAAAGATTTCGGGCAGGAGAGGCCGATTTTCTCCATCGCCTCCTTAAAACGGCCGCGGTCTTCCGCCTTGTCGATCGCGTCTTCCGTCGCGCCAATCAGCTCGACATTGTATTTCGCCAACACGCCGTTGCGCGCCAAATCCAGCGCACAGTTCAGCGCGGTCTGGCCGCCCATCGTGGGCAGAATCGCATCAGGCCGCTCCTTGGCGATAATCTTCTCCACCGTCTGCCACATAATCGGCTCGATGTAGGTAACATCCGCCATTTCAGGGTCGGTCATAATCGTGGCGGGGTTGGAATTCACCAGAATGACTTTGTAGCCTTCTTCACGCAAAGCCTTACAGGCCTGTGCGCCCGAATAGTCAAATTCGCAAGCCTGACCGATAACGATAGGGCCGGCGCCGATGATAAGGATGGATTTTAGGTCGGTACGTTTGGGCATGGTGGGTTATCTCTTAAGAAAGGTTGTGATGTCATCAAAGACATCTGTTAAGTTTCCAAAAATAAATTTGCTAACATTTATCTCTTGTATCTCTTGAATATTTAACTTCCTAACCCCTTCTTCATTTTTAATAAAGGGAAAAAAATTAAGCTGATCTAAATTTTTAATAGGTATTTTATTCTGTCTATTTAGGCTAAATAAATATACAAATTTGTAATATTCAAATAAATTTTTATCACTCGTAACGATCATGATATTTTCAAACGGATCTATATTTGGATTATCTTTAAATAAGTCATTAATATCATAAGCAAAATTAAATATGTCAAATATAGATAAATCTGAATATGCATTCCAAGGAGAATTATTTTTATGGTAAATAATCCCTTGTGCTATTTGATTTCCGCATATTGCTAGTATTAATGTAAAAAGATAAATATTATTCCCAATATCATTATCTATAGCATAATCAAATAAGGCATATAAATATTTTTTTCTTTCCTCTTTGTTTTTGGGAGAATAATTATTGTAAAAGTTCTGAATTAAATTATAATTTTTCATGTCATCATCAATAGATGAAATCATTGTATTTTTTAATTTTTCTCCATCTCCATTAAAAAGAATTTCTACTCCTATTAACCCATAAGGATTGTTACCAGTAGAGCCGAATAATTCTAAATACCTATCTAAATCTTGTATTTCTTTTCTATAACAGGCGGTTTTGGCGGTTAATTTTGCTTTTTTAGGATCCACATACCAATCAGATATAAAGCTAAATATTTCTGAGTAATATTGAATAAGGTCGTCTCTATTTGTACATGCTCCCAAACATCCTTCTCGCAATATTGGTAAAATTGATAATGCAGAATAAGTAGTGTTGTCAAATGCTTGTATATTATTTGTTTGATTTCGTATAGTATCCCTAAATGTATCTAATTTGCCCGTTAAAAATTGATTCAAAATATTTCTATCAAGAAAATATAAGTCTCTTTCTGTTTTTTGTACCATTTTGTATCCTTTATTTAAAATGATCTACCTAAAGCAAGCCGTAGCCCGCATGTAGGGTGTGTGCGGTACGCACGCGTTCTCCATTTTCCCTGTAACCTCAACCCACCGCGTGCGTGCCTTGCGGCACACACCCTGCCGATGGGTTGTTCAAAGGTCGTCTGAAAAAAACGATTGCGGCGTTTGTTCCATCTGCCTTGTGATAAAGGCTACCTAAAAAATTCCTGCTGTTGATACTTCGGGCATTCTTTTTCAGACGACCTGCAACGTCTGAATCTGCTGCAACCTTCCCCCTCCCCCCGTGGGGGAGGGCTGGGGAGAGGGCACGCCCCGAATTTCGGCAACCTTCCCTAACACCCTAACCGACCAAATACAAGCCTTGTGGCTTGTTGCCCTCTCTCTAACTCTCTCCCACGGGGAGAGAGGATGGGGTGGCTGTTGGGGGTTAAGGGTTCTGCAAGGAAAACAGGTTGTGTAGCAGCCTGCATGTAGTGTGTGTGTGCAGTACGCACGCACGCGTTCTCCATTTTCCCTGCAACCCCAACCCACCGCGTGCGTGCCTTGCGGCACACATCCTACCGATGGGTTCAAAGGTCGTCTGAAAAAACGCTTGCGGCGTTTGTTCCATCTGCCTTGCGATAAAGGC
>NZ_KV814935.1:29151-30744 GCF_001814135.1 Neisseria sp. HMSC067H09
GGGAGGGCTGGGGAGAGGGCATTCTCCAAGTTGCGGCAACCTTTCTCAATTCCCGAACCGCCTAAAATACAAGCCTTGCGGCTTGTTGCCCTCTCTCTAGCTCTCTTCCACGGGGAGAGAGGACGGGGTGGCTGTTGGGGTTAAAGGTTCTGCGAGGAAAACAGGTTGTGCAGGCTGTTTTTTACTTTTCAGACGACCTGTTAAACGCTCAATTCAGCAAGCCGTAGCCCGCATGTAGGGTGTGTGTGGTACGCACGCGCTCCCCATTTTCCCTGTAACTCCAACCCACCGCGTGAGTGCCTTGCGGTACACACCCTACCGATGGGTTCAAAGGTCGTCTGAAAAAATCTCGCGGCGTTTGTTCCATCTGCCTTGCGATAAAGGCTATCTGAAAAATTCCTGCTGTTGATATTTCGGGCATTCTTTTTCAGACGACCTGCAACGCCTGAATCTGCTACAACCCGCTCCCTCCCCTGTGGGGGAGGGCTGGGGAGAGGGCATTCTCCAAGTTGCAGCAACCTTTCCCAAATCCCTTAGTCTCCTAAAATACAAGCCTTGCGGCTTGTTGCCCTCTTTCTAACTCTCTCCCACGGGGAGAGAGGACGGGGCGGCTGTTGGGGTTAAGGGTTCTGCGAGAAAACAGGTTGTATTGGCTGCTTTTTTCCTTTTCAGACGGCCTAAAATCAACGGTTGCAAACCCAAGTTGCTTTTCAAACCGCCTGAAACCGCAAAACCTGCTGCAACCCGCTCCCTCCCCCGTGGGGGAGGGCTGGGGAGAGGGCATTCTACGAATTGCGGTAATCTTTCCCAAATCCCTAACCGACCAAATACAAGCCTTGCGGCTTGTTGCCCTCTCTCTAGCTCTCTCCCGCGGGGAGAGAGGACGGGGTATCTGCTGGAATTAAGGGTTCTGCAAGGAAAACAAATTGTGCAGGCTGCTTTTTTTCTTTTCAGACGACCTTTATAAATGCTCAATTCAGGTAGCCTGCACTCTATAATTTTCAAAATCCAATCAAAATCGGCCATCTGCTACCGTGCAGGCTGTTTTTCCAATTCCTGCAACACGCGCAGGATTTCTGCCAGCACATCGTTTGTCTGCTGCAAAATCTCGTGATTCCAAAAACGCAGCACGGTAAAGCCCAGGCTGTTGAGATAGGCTGTCCGCGCGTGATCGTATGCGGCTTGTTCTGTGTGCTGCCCGCCGTCTGCTTCGACAATCAGCTTGGGCGTTACACACATAAAATCAACAATATAGTTTCCAATCGGCTGCTGGCGGCGGAATTTATAGCCGTTCAGACTGCCTGCCCGCAGGTGCTGCCACAATTTTGCTTCCGCCTCGCTCATTTCTTGACGCATGGCTTTGGCGCGTTGGCGCAGGGCGGGGTTGTCGGCGGTCAATAGTTTTTCGGGCGTGGTCATTTTTGTTATCGGGTGGGTGTTTGTGCAAGCCTTGCTGCCCTCTCCCTAGCCCTCTCCCACGGGAGAGGGGATGGGGTTGCTGATTGAATTAAATGTTGCGGCAAGACAATCTTTTTTCAGACGACCTTTTGCGTTTTTATTTTGCACAGGCCGTCTGAAAACTTCCTTAAAAAC
>NZ_KV814936.1:0-8403 GCF_001814135.1 Neisseria sp. HMSC067H09
ATGAGTGTCCAAGATTTGGGGGCCAGTTCAAACCCACAATCAGGTTTTCAGACGACCTTTTTCATCACTTTATCTCAATCTACACTCAAATCAGGCAAACACCAGCTTGCCGCCCTCTTCTTTCACATGAATCGTGCTGTCGGGCGCGTATTTGCCTTCGAGCAGGGCTTTGGCCAGCGGGTTTTCGATTTCCGACTGGATGGCACGTTTGAGCGGGCGTGCGCCGTACACGGGGTCGAAACCGGCTTGGGCAATCAAATCCAAGGCGGCATCGTCCACTTTCAGGTGCAGGTGCTGCGCTTCCAAACGTTTTTCCAAGCCTTTGAGCTGGATTTTCGCAATGTTGCGGATATTCTCCTGATTCAGTCCGTGGAACACGACCACTTCGTCGATACGGTTGATCATTTCGGGGCGGAAGTAGGCTTTCACCTCGTCCATCACCGCTTCTTTCACGGCTTCGTAGTCCTGCGTGCCCATTTGTTGGATGTGCTGGCTGCCGATGTTGGAAGTCATGACGATGACAGTGTTTTTGAAGTCCACGGTACGGCCTTGTCCGTCGGTCAGGCGACCGTCATCCAATACTTGCAACAGGATGTTGAACACGTCGGGATGGGCTTTTTCCACTTCGTCCAAAAGAATCACGCTGTACGGTTTGCGACGGACTTGTTCGGTCAGGTAGCCGCCCTCTTCGTAGCCAACATAACCCGGAGGCGCGCCGATCAGGCGGGCAACGGCGTGTTTTTCCATGTATTCGGACATGTCGATACGGATGAGGTGGTCTTCGCTGTCAAACAGGAAGCCTGCCAAGGCTTTGCACAACTCGGTTTTACCCACGCCGGTCGGACCTAGGAACAGGAAGCTGCCGTATGGCTTGTTCGGATCGGCAAGACCGGAGCGGCTGCGGCGGATGGCGTCGGACACGGCGCGCACGGCTTCGTCTTGACCAACCACGCGGCGGTGCAATACTTCTTCCATTTTCAGCAGCTTGTCGCGTTCGCCTTCCATCATTTTGGACACGGGGATGCCGGTCATGCGCGATACGATTTCGGCCACTTCGTCCGCGCCGACTTCGGTACGGAAAAGTTTGTTTTGTCTTTTGCCGTCGGGGTTGCTTTCCGCAGCTTGCAACTGTGCGCCTAATTTCGGCAACTCGCCGTATTCTAGTTCGGACGCGCGGGCAAAGTCGCCTTGGCGTTTGGCCTGCTCGATTTTGACTTTGATGTCGTCCATCTGTTTCTTGATGTCGGCGGTGCTGGAAGATGCGGCTTTTTCGGCTTTCCAGATTTCGTCCAAATCGGCGTATTCTTTTTGCAAACCGTCGATTTCTTCGTCTATCAGTTCCAAACGTTTTTTGCTGGCGTCATCGCTTTCTTTGGCAACGTGCATTTTTTCCATTTTGAGCTGAATGATGCGGCGGTCGAGTTTGTCCATCTGCTCGGGTTTGCTGTCCAGCTCCATTTTGATGCGGCTGGCGGCTTCGTCAATCAAATCAATCGCTTTGTCGGGCAGAAAGCGGTCGGTGATGTAGCGGTCGCTCAATTCCGCGGCGGCAACGATGGCGGGGTCGGTGATGTCGATGCCGTGGTGGATTTCGTAACGTTCCTGCAAACCGCGCAGGATGGCGATGGTGTCTTCCACGCTGGGTTCGCCGACCAATACTTTTTGGAAGCGGCGTTCGAGTGCCGCGTCTTTTTCGATGTATTGGCGGTATTCGTCCAAAGTGGTCGCGCCGATGCAGTGCAGTTCGCCGCGCGCCAAAGCCGGTTTCAGCATATTGCCCGCGTCCATCGCGCCGTCAGTTTTGCCCGCGCCGACCAAAGTATGGATTTCATCGATGAAAATCAGGGTGTTGCCGTCGTCTTTCGCCAAATCGTTCAACACGCCTTTCAAGCGTTCTTCAAATTCGCCACGGTATTTCGCACCGGCAATCAATGCCGCCAAGTCCAAAACCAGCAGGCGTTTGTTGCGCAGGGATTCAGGCACTTCGCCGTTGACGATGCGCTGTGCCAAGCCTTCGACGATAGCGGTTTTACCCACGCCCGGCTCACCAATCAGCACGGGGTTGTTTTTGGTGCGGCGTTGCAATACCTGAATCGCGCGGCGGATTTCGTCGTCGCGGCCGATAACGGGGTCAAGTTTGCCGTCGCGGGCGCGCTGGGTCAGGTCGAGCGTGTATTTTTTCAGCGCATCGCGTTGGTCTTCGGCATTGGCATCGTTCACGTTTTGTCCTCCTCGTACCGCGTCAATCGCGGCATTGATGTTTTGTTCGGTCGCACCGGCTTCTTTCAGGATTTTGCCGGTCGCATCGTTCTGCTGCACTAAGGCGAGCAGGAAAAGTTCGCTGGCGATATAGGCATCGCCGCGCTTGGTTGCCGCTTTGTCCATCAGGTTCAACACCGCCTGCAATTCGCGGCTGGGCAGAATATCGCCCCCCTGGCCGGACACTTTCGGCAGGCTGTTTAAATGCTGCTGCAAACGCTGTTTCACCTGCGGCACATTCACGCCCGCATGAGCCAAGAGCGCGGCGGCTCCGCTGTTTTGATCGTCAAGCAGGGCTTTCAGCACAAAGCCCGCTTCCAGATAGCTGCTGTCCGCAGCCAACGCCAAACTCTGAGCTTCTGCAAGGGCTTGTTGGAATTTGGCGGTTAATTTGTCGAATCTCATCTTTAGGTTTCCTTTTCTTTTGAAATATCATTCTAATGAATGCTATATAGTGCCGCCTGTGGATAACTCAAGAAGGAAAATCTAAGAAAATATTGAAAAAATGGTATCTTTATGTTTTTAAATAAAATTAAATAAAAAAAGCTGTGAATAAGTCCATATGCCAATTATAAAAAGGTCGCCTGAAAACTCGTTGGGAATCAGGTATAATCCATCCTTATTTCATTTTCAGACGACCTTGAGCTATTTAAGGATATTCCCATGAGCAAGAAACGCGTCCTCACAGGCGTAACCACCACCGGCATCCCGCATCTGGGCAACTACGTCGGTGCCATCCGCCCCGCCGTCCGCGCGGCGCAAAACCCCGATACCGAATCCTTCCTCTTCCTCGCCGACTACCACGGCATCATCAAATGCCACGAGCCGGAGATGATTCACCAATCCACCCAGGCCGTTGCCGCCACTTGGCTTGCCTGCGGACTCGACCCCGAGCGCACCACCTTTTACCGCCAAAGCGACATTCCCGAAGTGATGGAATTGAACTGGATTCTGACCTGCATCACCGCCAAAGGCCTGATGAACCGCGCCCATGCCTACAAAGCCGCCGTGCAGGCAAACGCCGAAAACAATCAGGAAGACCCCGACCACGGCGTGGAAATGGGTCTGTACAGCTACCCCATCCTGATGACCGCCGACATTCTGATGTTCAACGCCAACGAAGTGCCCGTCGGCCGCGACCAAATCCAACACGTTGAAATGGCGCGCGACATCGCCGGCCGCTTCAACCACCGCTTCAAAGAAGTCTTCACCCTGCCCGAAGTGAAAATCGACGAAAACGTCGAACTCTTGGTCGGCTTGGACGGACGCAAAATGTCCAAATCCTACGGCAACACCATTCCGCTTTGGGAAAACGACAAGAAAACCCAAAAATCGGTCAACAAAATCATCACCAACATGAAAGAGCCGGGCGAGCCGAAACAGCCCGACGAAAGCCCTTTGTTTGAAATCTACAAAGCCTTCTCCACGCCGTCTGAAACCGCAGCGTTTACGCAAATGCTTGCTGAAGGCCTGGCATGGGGCGAAGCCAAAAAACTCTTGGCCGCCAAAATCAACGCCGAGCTGGCTGAACCGCGCGAACGCTACAACGAGCTGACCGCCAATCCTTCGCAAATCGAAGACATCCTGCAGGCAGGTGCCGCCAAAGCGCGCAAAGAAGCGCGCGAACTGCTGGACAAAGTCCGCGACGCCGTCGGCATCCGCCCATTGAAGTAAATCTCAAAAGGTCGTCTGAAAAAGCAGTCTGCTTATATTTCAGACGACCTTTTCCTGTTTAAAACAAGGAATATCCGATGAAAGCCTTTCCGATTCTCTTATCCGCCCTCCTGCTCGCCGCCTGCGGCAAATCCGAAGCCCCAGCCGAGCCCGCCCAAAATGCCGCCGAAGCCGCGCCAAAGCCTGCGTTTAAAGTCAAATACATCGACAACAACGCCATCGCAGGCTTGGATTTAGGACAAAGCAGCGAAAGCAAAACCAACGACGGCAAAAAACAAATCAGCTATCCGATTAACGGCTTGTCCGAACAAAACGTCATCCAACTGATCGGCAACCACCCCAACGATTTGGAAGTCATCAGCGGCAAATGTATGGAAACCGGCGACAAAGGCGAGCCTTTGGGCTGGACTGAAAACGGCAAATGCCATGCCTTGTTTGCCAAACTGGTCGGCAACATCGCCGAAGACGGCGGCAAACTGACAAGCTACCTCCTCTCCCATGCCGCCCTGCAACCGTATCAGGCTGGCAAAAGCGGTTATGCCGCCGTTCAAAACGGCCGCTACATCCTCGAACTCGACAGCGAAGGAATGTTCTACTTCCGCCGCCGCCACTATTGACCGAGCGGGTGCCGCCCATGACCGTACACACCTTAATCCGCGCCCTGCCTAAAGCCGAATTGCACGTCCATATCGAAGGCACGTTCGAACCGGAATTGATGTTCGCCATCGCCGAGCGCAACGGCGTTTCCATTCCCTATGCGGATGTGGAAGCCGTGCGCCGCGCTTACGATTTTCACAACCTGCAATCCTTCCTCGATATTTACTACGCGGCTGCGGCAGTCTTGCTCCACGAGCAGGATTTTTACGACCTGACCACAGCCTATTTCATCCGTTGCCGCGAGGACAACGTCGTCCACACCGAAATCTTCTTCGACCCGCAAACCCATACCGCGCGCGGCGTACCGTTTGAAACCGTCATCAACGGCATTACCCGCGCCCGTCTGGAAGCGCAGGAAAAATGGGGCATTTCCAGCAGGCTGATTATGTGTTTCCTGCGGCATTTGAGCGAAGAATCCGCGTTTGAAACGCTTGCACAAGCGCAGCCTTTCAGACGACATATCGACGGCATCGGACTGGATTCGGGCGAACTCGGCAACCCGCCCTCGAAATTCGAGCGCGTCTTTGCCCAAGCCCGCTCGCAAGGTTTTCCCGCCGTCGCCCATGCCGGCGAAGAAGGCCCGCCCGAATACGTTTGGGAAGCGTTGGATTTGCTGAAAGTCGTCCGCATCGACCACGGCGTGCGCTCTGAAGAAGACGAACCGCTTATGCAGCGCCTGATTGCCGAGCAAATGCCCCTGACTGTCTGTCCATTGAGCAACCTCAAACTCAAAGTCGTCGGCGACCTGTCCCGGCACAACCTGCGCCGTATGCTTGAGCGCGGCGTATTGGTTACCGTCAATTCAGACGACCCCGCCTACTTCGGCGGCTACCTCAACCAAAATTTCATCGAACTTGCCGACGCATTGGATTTGAATGAAGCAGACATCCGTATCTTATGTAAAAACTCGTTCAAAGCCTCGTTTTTAAACGAGGAAGAAAAAGCAAAACGGTACGCCGAAATCGACGGCATCCATGTTTAGACACAAAGCCGACCTGAAAAAGCAATCCGGTCGGCTTTGTTCTCGGTTAAAATGCGAACCGTATAAACATCGAACTTCTTTTCAGACGACCCTTCTAAATAAAAACACCGATTCAGTGAGAAGGTCGTCTGAAACAACCTCAAGAATGAAAAAAATCCATCTCATCCTTATGCTTCCGGTTTTTCTGACAGGTTGCGCCGGCCTGCCCTCACTGGACGAGCGCCCTGAGAGCCACTACCTCGACATCCGTTCCGCCCCGCGCATGGATGCCCTGCTCAATACCGCCACTGCCAAAACCGGCGGCGATATTTCCAATGTCTATCTGCTCAACGACGCGCACGAAGCCTTCGTCGCCCGCGCCGCCCTGATTGAAGCCGCCGACCACACCCTGGACCTCCAATACTACATCTGGCACAACGACATCTCCGGCAAACTCATGTTCAACCTGATCCACCGTGCCGCCGAACGCGGCGTGCGCGTGCGCCTGCTGCTGGACGACAACAACACCAACGGGCTGGACAACGTCCTGCTCGCCCTCGACAGCCATCCCAATATCGAAATTCGCCTGTTCAACCCCTTCGTCCGCCGCAAATGGCGCGCGCTGGGCTATTTGACCGACTTCCCGCGCCTCAACCGTCGGATGCACAACAAATCCTTCACCGCAGACAACCGCGCCACCATCCTCGGCGGGCGCAATATCGGCGACGAATATTTCAAAGTCGGCGAAGACACCATCTTCGCCGACCTCGATATCCTCGCCACTGGCCGCGTCGTGACCGAAGTTTCTCAAGACTTCGACCGCTATTGGGCAAGCCATTCCTCCTACACCGTCGCCAGCATCATCAAAAAAGGCGATATCGAAAAAGGCTTCCAAGAGCTGGGTTACAACGACAAAGACAAAAACGAAACCCTCAGCCGCTACCGCAGCAGCATCGAAAATTCCGAACTCTACAAAAAAATGCAGAGCAACAGCATAGACTGGCAAAGCGTCCACACCCGCCTGATCAGCGACGACCCCGCCAAAGGGCTGGACCGAGACCGCCACAAACCTCCTATTTTCGACCGCATGCAGGACGCTCTGAAAACGCCCGAAAAAAGCGTTTATCTCGTTTCGCCCTATTTCGTTCCCACCAAATCAGGCGTGCGCGCGCTCGACCAACTCGTCAAAAACGGCGTGGACGTAACCGTCCTGACCAACTCGCTCCAAGCGACCGATGTCGCCGCCGTCCATTCAGGCTACGTCAAATACCGCAAGCCCCTGCTCAAAGCCGGTGTCAAACTCTACGAGCTGCAACCCAACCACGCCGTCCCCACCACCAAAGACCGCGGTCTGACCGGCAGCTCCGCCACCAGCCTGCACGCCAAAACCTTCATCGTGGACGAAAAACGCGTCTTCATCGGCTCATTCAATCTCGACCCGCGCTCCGCCAGACTCAACACCGAAATGGGTGTCGTCCTCGAAAACCCCAAAATCGCAGGCGAAATGCAGCGCACCCTCGTCAATACCACCCCCAAATACGCCTATCAGGTTACCCTCGACAAATACAACAAACTGCACTGGCACGACCCCGCCACCCAGAAAACCTACTCCGCCGAGCCGGAAGCCAAATTCTGGAAACGCGTTACCTCCAAAATCCTCTCCATCCTGCCGATAGAAGGATTGCTGTAAAACCCAAACGAAAGGTCGTCTGAAAACCTGGATTGGCATTTTCAGACGACCTTATTCAAATCCCGATTACTTGCCTGAAGCCTTTTGCAACAGAGCGTACAATTCGTCTTTCAGTTTCAATTTGGCTTTTTTCAGCTCCTCAATTTCTTCAGAACCGCTGGTAACAGGATTATTAACCAAACCTGTAATCTTATCGTCCAACTCATTATGCTCGTCAAACAGACGGGCGAAGTGGGCGTCTTCTTGTTTTAATTTGGAAATTAAATCACGATATTCTGGAAACATTTTGTTTTCCTCTTTCGTTAATATGAATAAAACGGCGCAATGCCAAGAAAAGTATGTAACTGCCAGTAGTTTTATTATAACAAAGCTGCCGTTTTTATCCAGCCCCTAGCTAATCAAACCCTGTATTGCATCAAATTTATCCGGCAGCCCGAAGCTGGAAAAATCTGATTTAATTAGAACCAAACAAATCCAATTACAGTCGTCTGAAAAACAGAGATTTGATGGATTAACGATTTCCTATTCCACAGATGATTTTTCAGACATAACCATCAAAAAGTAAATGGTTACAGATGGTTTAAATCAGGAAAACACAGTCTGGTTTCGACATATGGTTAGCTGAAGATGGCTGGGCCTGCGCCTCTACCTCTGCTCCCTCGGCTACGGGTTTCAACACGCAGTCACCTGAAGGCGGCTAGCAAAATCAATCGCCAGTACGGTAGAGGTCGTCTATTTCAACACACAACCGCCTGAAGGCGGCTGGCGTCGTTTATGTATGCCCTTTTTAAGGCTTCGTTTAGTTTCAACACACAGCCGCCTGAAGGCAGCTGGTTAGGGGTTTGAGATGCGCCGTGCGTTGATTGCGTTTCAACACACAGCCGCCTGAAGGCAGCTGGTTTAGGGCGACAGACACACTGATAGTTTTTTCCCGTTTCAACACACAGCCGCCTGAAGGCAGCTGGCATATCGTTGTAGCCAAGCATCATTGCCAAGTCGTTTCAACACACAGCCGCCCGAAGGCGACTGGTTGATTTTGAGACGCGTCTTTCGATGGTTACGGGTTTCAACACACAGCCGCCCGAAGGCGACTGGCCGTTCGGGGTGCGGATGCGCGTCCACAATACGGTTTCAACACACAGCCGCCTGAAGGCGGCTGGTC
>NZ_KV814936.1:8613-32982 GCF_001814135.1 Neisseria sp. HMSC067H09
TTTCAACACACAGCCGCCTGAAGGCGGCTGGTCGACGGACTCGCCCCCGATACAGGCATCCTAAATGTTTCAACACACAGCCGCCTGAAGGCGGCTGGAGAAATGCCGACCGTCTTTTACCATCCTTGAAATTGTTTCAACACACAGCCGCCTGAAGGCGGCTGGGAGATGGGATACCCATCGCAAGCAATTCAGGCGCGTTTCAACACACAGCCGCCTGAAGGCGGCTGGCCCCGACAACCGAAACCCCAAACACAGGTTTTCGGTTTCAACACACAGCCGCCTGAAGGCGGCTGGCTATTGCTAAATTGAATATAGCAAGGTTGAAATATGTTTCAACACACAGCCGCCTGAAGGCGGCTGGGTCCCTGAAATCGACTTCACGGCGCAAACCGATGTTTCAACACACAGCCGCCTGAAGGCGGCTGGAACCAGTTTGAACACTATACAAGGCTGCGAGCCTGTTTCAACACACAGCCGCCTGAAGGCGGCTGGCTAATCTGTGAAATACGGTCGGGTGAAGATATGGGTTTCAACACACAGCCGCCTGAAGGCGGCTGGGTACCCCCCCTGTTAGATAAGGGGGGAAGATTTGTTTCAACACACAGCCGCCTGAAGGCGGCTGGTCGCACCGACACGCAGCGAAATCATACCGACACCGTTTCAACACACAGCCGCCTGAAGGCGGCTGGGAATGTGGGCGGAAAAATAAATTAGGGAAACGATGTTTCAACACACAGCCGCCTGAAGGCGGCTGGAGCCTCTCTCAAAAGCCTTGCTCCATCAGGTTTCGCAGCCCTGATTTCGCTAGGCTCCCAAGAAAAGCGCGAACGCGAGTATAACACAGCCTTTTCCGTTACACCCGCATTCACAATATCCTGATTGTTAAAGAACAATCCCGGTTCGCCAACCCTGCCGCATTTTCATGAGAACCGCAGGTTGGCGATTTACACAATCAACGTATCCTTGAACACATCCACCGCTGGTTTCGCGCCGTGGTGTTCCACTTTGTGCCGCCATTTGCTGCCCAGATGGTAAAAGCGCAGGCTGTCGGTTTCGGGGTTGTAGGTTTTCAAAAGTTTGTCTTTTAGAACAACCCACTGGTCGGGCGCGATGTCGCATTCGAACACCGAATACTGCACGCGTACGCCGTAGTCCAAACATAATTTCGCCACGCGCCGCAGCCTTGCCTGTCCTTCTGCGTCTTCCAGCGAAATATCGTAAGTAATCAGCATCAGCATTTTGTATTCCCATGTGCAGGCTGCTTTAAAGGTCGTCTGAAAACGTCCGACCTATTTTCAGGCAGCCTGCAAATCTATCTCATCAAAAACGGCGGATATTCCGCCAAATCCCCACGCAAGTGCCGCGCCAACAGCATTGCCTGAATATACGGCAGCAGCCCGATTTCCACTTCCTCGCCCAAAAACGGATGAACGATTTTCTCCTGCTTTTTCGCCTGCAAGGCTTGGAACAAGAGCTTACGCGCATCGGCTTTCAAGCTCACCGCGCCGCTTGCCTCGGTAACAAAATCCTGCGGTTTGATTTGCCCGCGGTTAATCAGCGACAACACCAACCTGTCTGCCCACCACGTACGGAACTCTTCCAAAATATCCTGCGCCAAACTATCGCGCCCCGGCCGGTCGGCGTGCAGAAAGCCCACCTGCGGATCCAGCCCCACGCCTTGCAGCGCGCCGCTGATATCCTTGCCCAAGATGCTGTACACAAACGACAGCAGCGCGTTCACCCCGTCTCTGGGCGGACGGCGGTTTCGCCCGTCAAAAGAAAAGCCGCTTTTTTCGCTCAAAAGTTGCCCGAACACGCCGAAATAACGCGCCGCCGCATCGCCTTCAATACCGCGCACCACGTCCAGCTCCGCCGCGCCCTTCAACTGCCGCAGTGAAATGTTCAAAGCATCGACCGCACTTTGAATCGCCGCATTCTCGCCGTAATTGCGAATCTGCCGCTGAAGCACCCGCTTACCCGCCTGAATCTTCGCCGCAATGATATTGCGCGCAATCGGCACAGGATTTTGCTCCGACACCCGATACTGCGCCCGACGCAGCAGCACATTGCCGCTCTGCCGCCCCTGAAGCCGCCCTAGGAAACGTCCATTTTCGGTAAAAAACGCCAAATTCACATTATTTTCACCGCAAAACCCCAGCAAAAACGGCGACACCAGCACATTTCCAAAACAGAAAATATGCCCGATGGAATGCACCGGCAACTGCGCTACCTTCTTACGCTCCTGCTCCACCACCAGCGTCTCCCGCTCCTTATGCAGATAGCTGCCTTGGGTGGTGATATAGAGCGTGTTTTGCAGTTTGCGCATGGTGAGATTCCTTGAATTCTAACCGTAGTTTTTTGGGTAATAGTTAAGCTACCTGAAATTATCGGTAGATTGGGTTAAGCGGACGCCGTAACTCAGCAAATGCTTGTCCCTTATCTTTAACTATAAGATAAAATAAAATTCTTGAATCTGTTAAAATAACTTAGAGGAGCAAAAAAATGTGTGAATAATCCGTTGCTTTCATTTTCTGATACGGAATAAATTTCTGCCAAAAGTTTTAAATTTTCTTTATGGTTTGGATTTAGTTTGGATACAAACTCTCTTTCAAAATCATGTTCATCATATTTCTGTATTTGCTCTCCAATCCCAGCTAATAATCCTGCAATAATATCACTTGCCTGAATAATATAATTTTCATTAGATTTCTCAAAAAACACCTGCCCACCTTGTTTTTGAGATTCCAAAAATACACTCTCCATCCCACTATCAAAATATAATTTTGATTGAGGAAATGTGGTTATATAATTTTGATATGGAGGGGACATGCTATCAACCAGCATTATAAATGTTTTATCTGAATTAATTTGCGAATCCATACCATCATAAATAAATGATAAATCTGCCGTTCTATCTATTTTTTCAAGAAAATATTCTAATATTTTATACTTTTCATTGCTCGCTATCTTCTTATATAAATTATCTAAAAATACTGGCTGTTCATAGTTATCAACCTTTTTATAATGATTTTGATAAATTTCAGACAAAAACCATTGTAAATTTCTAATCATAAAATCATGTAGAAGTTCCTTTAAATAAAACATACAAATTATAAATTCATTATCCGTATCTAAACCAACTCTACATTTATATTCCTTTAACTCATCATATTTATTATTAATTTTTAATTTGTTAAAAATATGGTAGAAAATTTCTGATACTGATATATCATCACTTGCCAAAACACTATCTATAATATCTACATTATAAAAATAAACCCAATCATATAGTGCAAAGTGTATATAATGATTATTACTCTTTATCCATTGTAAAACAGCATTTAGCTCTTTTGATCCTAGCTTATTGAGAAAATTCTTTCCAATTTTACTAAACTTTAATTCATTATTCTGTAATTTAAGGCAATCTTTCCAATTTGGTGCAATTAATTCCTTATCTGTTAATTGGGCAACTCCTGCTAAAACAAATACCTGTGGAATTCCCTTTTGTGGAATTATACTATTAAAGTAGTTAGAACTATCAGGATTATGCTTTAGTTTCCCAATATTTCCACCACTTTCATCAAGATATATTTGATAGTTATACATACTTTTATTTATACCATAAACTTCTCTTTCTAAATTTGAAGTAATCATCGCACATCTCCTAATAATAAATATTAAAATATATGTAATTATTTACATGAATAACTTTTATCACTTAAAAGCACTCCCCAAACAACCCCGCCACATACCCCACACTCCTATCCCGTTTTCCCAGCAACTCCGGCTGGCAAATCTCCATCAGTGAGCAGGCTTTGCAGCGTTTGCTGTAGTCGGGCGGTGGGGTTTGGCCGCTGTTTAGGAGTTCGCGCACGGCGGCGATGGTGGCGAGGGTTTGGATGCGCAGGTCGTCTGAAAATACGACGGGAACACGGTGGCGGGTTTGCATATACCACAGCGCGCCCTCAGAGACGATTTGCCCCGTCATTTCTTCCAAGCACAAGCCTTGGGCGCAAAGCTGGATTTCGTCCATCGGATCGGGTTTGGGCTTGCCGCGTTTGTATTCCACGGGTTTCAGACGACCTGTCTTTGTTTCTACTTCCACCAAATCCAACACGCCGCTGATGCTCAACTTTTCCGCCGACACATGCACCGTCCGCTCAAAGCGCACACCCTTGCGCGTTTCCGGCTCGCCCGAATCCACCCGCTCATGCAACGCCTTGCCTTGCGCAGTCAAATAGTTCTCCGTCCACGCCTGCTCGTTGTGAATCAACGCGCATTGGCGCGGGCAGAAGGCGTAGTGTTGCAGGGCTGAAAGGGGAATCAGGCGCGTGTCCTGATTTTCCCCTTGGGTTTCGGTTAAAAGTGCGGTCATCTTTTTAAGTATTTTTTAAAGTAACTCTTCCACACTCACGCCATTTAGGCCGTCTGAAACCACGCTGATTTTGTAATCACCAAAACCGCTTGCGGGCGTACCTGATTCGCCGTTTACGCGTTCGACTTTCACGGCGTCAAACAGTTTATGTGCAGGCTGGCTGCCGAGCGCGCTGTCGTGTTTGAACACGATCAGTTTGCGCGCCGCCATTTCCCCACGGGCGGCGGAGCGGTCGTGTTCAAACATCAGCGTCAGAGCTTGCCAGAGTTTGGCTAAGTCGTCGTCTGAAAAACCGGTTTTGGCGGCAAGGTTGGCGGAGATAAAGCCGTGCACGCTGTAGAGCGCGTAAGGGACGATGTATTTGCGCCCCATAGTGCGTTCTTTTTCCAAGTCTTTTTCATTGGTTACCGCCATGCGGGTGATGGAAACTTCCAGCGGCACAATCGGGTCGATGGATTGGGCAAACGCCAATTGCACTGGGCCGCGCACTTGTCCGCTGTTGACTTCGGTGGTCATCACGGCGCCGAAGGTGCGGATATCGAAGAAGTTTTTACACATCCACGCGGTAATGTCGCGGGCTTTGGCTTCGTCTTTTGGCAGTTTTTTGGCTTCAGATTCAATGCCAAGTGCTTCATAAGCGCGTTTGTTTTGCAGGTTTAACACGCTTTTTTCTTTGACGTAGATTTCGTAACAGGCTTCGTTTTCGCTGCTGATTTCGACAAAATTACGGATTTTGCGTTTCAGGCAGACGTCAGTTACCAAACCTTTGCTGGATTCGGGATCAAGGCGCGGCATATTGCCCGCATCGGGATCGCCGTTGGGGTTGCCGTTGGTTACGTCAAAAAAGTAAACAAATTCATAGCGGTTTTGAATGGCAGACATTTTCTGGCTCCTTAGTTTTCAATGGTTTCAGCGGTTTCTTTTTTAGCAAAATAGCTTTGTTTTTGGTGGTAATAGCCGATGGCGAAGCGACCTTGCTCGTCAATGCTCAAATGGCGCGGAAAGGTTTCGGGCAGTTTGGCAATGATTTCGCCCAAATCTTTATCCAAATTCACCGCCATGCCGGCTTTGTCTTTACGCAAGCGCGATAAATGGTGTTTTGCACCCGACAAAAGACGCGGAAAAACCGAAAACGGCACGGCGGATGCAGAGCCGTAATAGCGGTCGGCGATGCCGGCGTTTAATTCGCCCAATGCCTGATATTGAATGCGCTCCAACACGGCAAACAGCCGCCCTAAAAGATAGGCGCGATTCGGACTTTCATTGTTCAAACTCATAGGAACTCCTTCTTCGATAAAACCTTTTCTAAAACGCCGCTCTAATACGGCTTTCATCATTGCCACGCGCAAGCCGTTCACGTCGCCGTCGGCACGGATTCGGGTAATCAGTTGCGACAGCAAGCTCATGGGATACGGCGTGCCGCAAATCACGGCGCGGGTCATTTCACCTGCCAGCACGGGCGAGATGTTTTCGCTTTTGCCCAATACGGCAGTTTGCAATAAAAGCTTCCAAATAGACGGCGGGGTTTTCCACGCGCAAGGCTCAAGGGCTAAATCTTGCCAATGCTGCGCCAAGTTTTCCGCCAACTGCCCAAAGGTGGTATCCAGCCAAAACCGAACAGAAATCCGCGCGGCATTGGGGGCAAGCCCTAAGATGTAAAAACGGGTATTAGGAGAGAGTTCGGGCGCAATTTCTTGCAGCGGACGACCTTTGCCCATTTGTTCCAATACGTTGAAAATTTTGGCGCTTTCTTGTTCGTCATCCGGCGGCGTGAACACATGCGCAAAGAAGCCTTCGGCAGCCTGCGCCGTAGCGTTATCGTCCGCTTCCGCCCAAAAGACCGTGCTGGCGTCGCCGATAGTCAGGCAGTGATTGTTTTCGCGACGCAACAGATAGTTCAGCGCAGTGGTGTAGGCAAACGCGGATTGTTCAGAGACGGGTGCATTTGCGCCTTGCTCCTTGCCAAAAGAGGCAAAGGCTTCTTTGTTGAACGAAATAATCGAACCGCCGGAGCTTTGCCCGCCAAACACGCCTTTAATCGCCGGATGCAGCCGCGCAATCGGAGCGGTGTCGCCGCTAATCAGGCATAAGCCTTCGAGTGCTTCGTCGCTTTTCAGGCAGCCTGCCCACAAGCTTTGTACGGCTTCGCGTTTATGGATAAGTGCGGTCGGTTTTTCAAGAGAAAATGCGATGTTGGCATCCAGCATTTCGGCAGGCAGATTTTTGGCAGCAAAATGTGCAGGCTGCCAGTTTTGCAGAAAACGGCACAAGGCTTGCAAGCCTTCATCTTCGCTGTTTTGCAGTAAATCGAGATGGTATTGCTTAAAGGCATCAAAAGTTTTTTCAGACGGCGTAAACGGTTTTTCTTTGGCTTCGGCTTTGTTTTTATTAGCTTCCACGCCAAGCGCGTAGGCGGTTTTATCCCACAAAAAATTCGGTTTGATACCCGACGTGCGTTTTTCAGGGCGCGGCACGCTCATCAGCTTCGGCTGCGGCTTTTTATCGGCCGTCAGATTCGGCACAACGGTTTTCAGACGACCTTCTTTATCCAACACCAAAATCCAGCCGATTTTCTCCTCACTAAAGCCATAAGGCGGCACTTTCGGGTTGCCCATGTCATCAGTTTCCGCTGCCAAACGGCGGTAATAGCGGGCAAGGGACGCAAGAATCATGCTTTCACCTCCTCGGCGTAAAACGGCGGCACATCAATCACGCCCTCTCTCATTTGTGCGCGGAAAAAATGCGGCGTGTTGCCGTGGTCAAAATCAATATCGTGCAGCATCCAGCCTAAATCACGGTTTGCCTCGCTTTCCACTAACGCTGACGGCGGCAGTAGCTCGCCTTCGTCAATCAACGCAAAATCGGCAGGAAATTCACGCATGCCCAAACAAGGCTGCTGAAAGCATTGCCCCTTTTTCGCACGGCGTTTGAACATCTCAATATGCTTGGTAACGGTCTCATCCGCGCCTGCTTTTGGCGTCAGCACCGCATGAGCTTCAATCACATAAGCCACGTCTTTCAGCACCGTCGCCGCGCGCTGTTGGCGGTCGTCTTCAATCAGCGTATATAAATCGGCAACGCTCTTACGCTTCATCGCGCCGCTGACCTTACCCGCTGAAACCTTGCCGCCCAACTCATTGCGCCGCACCGACTCAAACCGAATCGGCTTTAACACATAAATCCGGTCTATCACCCACCGAATCGCAGGCTTCCAATGCACCGCCGCCAAAATCCCGCGCGCCGCCGACGGCGTGATGACATCATAAGACACCCGCTCCACCTTCATCTCCGGACGGGTAAAACAGGCATAATCGCCCCAAACGTGTAGGCGGATTTGGTTTGCCATACAAACTCCTTAACACACAGCCGCCCGAAGGCGGCTGATTTTTATTAAAAACCTATCAATTTTAGTTTCAATCCACGCAATTTATGTTTGCGAACTAGCTTTTTAAAATTCTTATTTGATTATTTCTTAAAGTTTATGATAATAACTCTTTCAAATATAATGTATCGCCATTTTTAACTTCTCTTTTAAAAGCTTTATCTGGGTGGGTTTTACCAATCTTATCTTTTTTAATTGTTGTAGATTTATTTAAAAAAGACCTCTTACCACTATGAAGGATAATGTATCTCTCCTCAATTATAGATAATTTACTTTTCTGAAACTCTTCATGTAACCCAATTAAATATCGAATAAATTGACGAGCACTTTTAAATTGAGGAGAATATCCAGTAGGATTATCTGATTTTAAATCTATATAAATAATAACAATTCCATTATCTTTTTTGATAAAAATAACAGCATCACAAGCACAATGATGGTCAAATCCTTCACCTATAGTAAGTAAAGGAGACATTATAACCATGTTTGATTTACTATGAATTTTTCTACACTTTCTTCCTTCATCAGGACTAAAGCAAAACCAGTCTCCATTCCCAGCCTTAATATTTACCACTTTTAATTTAGCTAAAGAATCTGATTCATTAATTTGAATATCTGAATGCTGAGCACCATTATATGTTACACAAGATAATGACCTCATTAAATATTCTAACTCTGGAGATAATGACATAATAATTACTCTCCATAAATAATATGATTCTGAATTTTATTCATTTCTTCTATGGTGTCATCAAATGATGAAACCTCTATACCAAGATCTGGGTAAATATTTGCCTTTCTTAAAATATTTTGGCTTTTCCTTTTTCCTGCCTTTTCTGTAATATAAAGGTGAACGTTATGTGGATTCAACAATTCTTCATCTAAATAATTATACTCACACTGAACCTTTATTGTATTTTCAGTTTTTTGATAAAGCATAATTAATGTATTTAATTCTTTAATTAAATAATCACTATGTGTAGTCATAAATACTTTAATTCCAGAATTAATTAGTCTTGCAATTAGACGAGCAAAATTTCTTTGGTTTCGTGGATGTAAATTCAATTCGGGTTCATCTATAATAAACAGATCTCCAGATTTTGCCCTACAACGCAAATAAAAACCAACATCTAGTAATGCTCTAGCGCAACTAGATGCCTCATTCATTGTAAATCTTTTTTGCCCTTTTCCTTTGGTCTGAAAAACTAGTCCCTGATTACGAATAACTTTATAACTTCCACCAATAATCTCATCAAAACTGGATAATATGTCCGCATTAGATTTTGACAGTTCACTAATTTGTTTATCGATATCCTCAAGCTGGCGAACAAACTCTACATTATCTTCAACTGGCCAAGCATAATCAGTATCTATATTCTGAAACAATGCCCAAGGTCTATTTCTTATCTCTTTTGAATCCATTTCATTAATTGCTTTTATCATTCTCGTTCTAGCCATATCAAGTTCTCTACGGAAGATTGCAGCACCTGTGCGTTCAGCACTTGAAATATGTGGACTTGGAAAATAAGGGCTAAATACAATTTCAGCAATGGCATCAATAATAAATTCAATTAGTCCAAATGCCCTCGATGGATATTCATTATCACTAGACAAAATTTCAAGTATTGATGAACCTTCTTCTTTAGTAATTGTTGCTAACACTGCACCACCACCTTGTACACGTCTTTGAAAAGATCTTTTTGATATTTCAATCTCTTTATCAATACTAATTGTTACTTTTGTATTGATAAAAGCATCTTCTTTGGCAGCAAAAATTTCATGTAGTGTATGAACAAATTCATTTCCTAATCGATTAAAATAATTATTTATCTTTCCTTTGAATATATTATCTAAATCAATTTTATATTTATCCTCAGTATGTTCTAAAGATGCAATATCTTCAATCATCACACTTCTAAGTAACTGTCTCCAACTACGAAGAAAACCGTAAATGGCATATGTTGCATATGTTTTTCCCGTGTTATTTTCTCCACATATAATAGTTAAGTTTGCCAACTCCAATTCAGCTTGGTCTAAAAGACCTAAGTTTTCAAATTTAAATCTCATTTTTAGTCTCTCTATAAAGTAAATAGCTGTAATACGATAACAAATATTAGTTTAACCACAAATAGTCATTCAACAAACCTTAAACGATAATAGCTCTTCTGAAGTTTAGAATCAAGTTTCTGTTCTAAAATGATAAGTTAAAATACCAAACTTTCTCCCTTCAAAAACTCTGTATCCTCCCAAGAAAGCCCAGCCACTTCATCATACAAATCCAGCCCGATCAGCGTATAAAACTGTTTGCCGAAGTTTTTCTCGTTAATCGGTTCGATACGCCCTGCTTTATACAAAGCGGCGAGGGCTCTTTCGGGGATTTGGACGGTGTAGGGTTGCAGTTTGCGTAGCAGTCCGCCGATGTGGTCGGCGTGGTGCAGGCTGCTAATGAGGTTTTCAGCCTCACCATCGAATGGAATAATCAGCGGTTGCATATGGCTTTCAATCATGCGGAATTTGTCGGCGACGGTTTGGAATGGGAAATCGAGGCTTTGCCCTGTATCGTTGTGCATTTTCAGGATTTTTTTATTGTCCAGTTCGCTGCCTTTTAATTGATAAAGCTCGGCGAAGTAGGCGGCGACGGCTTGGGTGGATAAGAGGTCGTCTGAAAAACTGTCGGCGGTCAGGCGCATAACGGCGGCTTGGGTGGCAAGTTCAGGCGGGGCTTTCCATTGTTCTTCTGGGGCGAATATCCAGACAAAGCTGTTTTCAGACGGCCTTTTGCCTTCGCGGTTGCAGCGTCCGGCGGCTTGGGCAACGCTGTCTAAACCTGCTTCGGCGCGCATCACCAGCGGAAAATCCACATCAACGCCGGCTTCGATTAAGGAGGTGGCGATGACGCGGCAGGCTTCACCCTTTTTCAGACGGCCTCGGATTTCATCGAGCTTTTGGCTGCGGTGTTTGGCGCACATTAAGGTGGTCAGGTGGAACGTTCCGTCAAGGTGTTTGGCTTGGTCGTACAGGCTGCGGGCGTGGCGGCGGTTATTGACGATGACGAGCATTTGCGGGTATTCGCCAAGTTTGGCGAGCAGGTCGGCGTCGGTTTGTGTGCCGATATGGTGCACGGTGGTGCGGCGCAGTTTGTCGAAAAGTGCGGTCGGTTTTGGGGCGATTTCGCGCACGTTTTCAAAGCCGCGATAGAAGCCGTTTTCGGCTTGCACGGCTGGCTGGGTGGCGGTGCACATGACGACAGAACAATGATAGTTCTGCGCCAATTCTTTGATGGCTTGCATGATGGGCAGCAACAGATTGAGCGGCAGCATTTGCGCTTCGTCGAGGATGATGACGGAGCCTGCGATGTTGTGCAGCTTGCGGCAGCGCGAAGAGCGGTCGGCAAAGAGGGATTCGAAGAATTGCACGGCGGTGGTCACGACAATCGGCGCGTCCCAGTTTTCCGAGGCAAGGCGCAATTTGTCTTTGGTGGCCTCATTTTGCAGTTTGCCGTCGTCAAAGGTGCTATGGTGCTCCAACACGGCTTGTTCGCCCAATTCGCCAAAGGCTTTGCGGAATTCGGCGGCATTTTGTTCAATGATGCTGGTGAACGGGATAACGTAAATCACGCGTCGCATACCATGCCGTTTGGCGTGTTCCAGCGCGAATGCCATGGAAGTGAAGGTTTTGCCACCGCCGGTCGGCACAGTGAGCGTAAACAGTCCTTGCGCTTGTGCCGCTTGTTCTACGGCATGATCAAGAATTTCGCTGCGCAGGCAATTTAAGGCTGCATTGCGTTTTTCGGCTTCGGTTTGCTCTGGAGCTTCGGCGATACGTCGTCTGAAAGCGTTGATAAATTGATTGAAATTGTGTTGCAAGGCGTTTAACTTGGGATAGCCGCCGCGCTCGTTGGCTTTGTTTTCTAGCTTTAGATAAAAGGCTTCGGTGTCGAGATAATCAGCATCCACCAAGCAAGAATAAAGCATTCGGGTGAAAAAGGCGTAGGAGAAAAAAGGATGATGGGCGTCGGCTTTGAGTGGCGGTGCGGACAGGTTTTTGGGGAGCTTGATTTCTTGTTGCCACAGGTTATCGAGAGCGGGAATATCTGCACCAAATTGCAAAGCCAAACGCTGCTTTAACGTGCGGCGGTTATCGCCTTCTCCATTTCCATTTGCCAACCCGGCATGGTGCCCTGCGATGCAAAACGCCATCAGTTTGCCGATAACATTTCCCCAACGCTCAACTGCAATTTTGGCTCCGGCGGTGGCATGATCGACTGAAGGGCCTCCATGCAATCGATGGTCAAATGGTTCTGAATATTTCCCTACATCATGAAGCTGTCCCATCTGGCAGGCAATTTCCTGTGCACCGAATACACGCGCAAACTCCGCTGCCATTTCGCCAACATTTACCGAATGACTTTGCAAGGTTTGCCAATGTTCGTAAGGCAAGAGATTGCCGAGTTCGTCTTGCGCGGAATGGGCGTAGTAAGTCGTCATCTAAATCCCCTTGGGTATTTTCACAGCTGGGCTATTTCTGTTTTCTGCCATCTGTCTTTGCAAAGACAGGCTGTGGGAGTCCGTTTGTTTTACGGATATGGGCGATGCAGTCGAAACTCACATCGATTCTCCAAATTTAAAACGCGCAAAATTTAACGAACAAGCCATACAAAATGGTTTGAGGTGTTGAAAAATTGAAAATCTGTGGAATGAGGTCGTCTGAATGACGGGGAAAAATATTGTAGATAATTGGGAGTTTATGATGTTATTGTTTTATTTGTTACAATTACCCGAACATAATACAGCATTTGTAATAAATAACAATATCAATTTGACTATTTGTGAGCAATGGAACAAATCAAACGTAGCGTGATGACTCAAATAATGCAGATATAACGATGACAGGTTTTCAGACGACCTGCTTGACTTTGCCCCTACATTTGGGGTTATAGTTGATTGGATTTGAACTATGGCTTGCTTCTCTGCCTCATCCTGATTTTTGTTAATCCATCACATTTTATTGGCTTTTAGACTCAATTCGTTTACAGAAAGGAAGTCCTATGGAAACCCTTACCCTCAATATCGGCGGTATGACCTGCGGCGGCTGCGTGAAAAGCGTTACCCGTATTTTGGAAAACACGGAAGGCGTTACCAAAGCTGAAATCAGTTTGGAAAACAAAAATGCGGTCATTGAATTCGACCCTGCAAAAACCAATCCTGCCGTGTTGATTGAAGCGGTGGAAGACGGCGGATACGACGCTGCTTTGTAATCCTCCAAGGTCGTCTGAAAATGTTTCAGACGACCTTTTGTTATACTGAATCCCCTTTTTGCTGTTTATCCGCGCCTTATGCCCGATTTCCTCCCCGTCCCGCCAGCCGAACTGTGGCAGGCGACGCTTGAACACCTCCGCCTCTCCCTGATTGCCCTGCTTTGCGCCGTCGCGCTTGCCGTGCCGCTCGCCGTGTGGCTGGCGAACAAACGGCGTTGGGCGGAAGGTGTTTTGCAGGTAACCAATATCCTGCAAACTATCCCGTCCCTCGCGCTGCTTGGCTTGCTGATTCCCTTTGTCGGCATCGGTTCGCCGCCGGTTTTGATTGCGCTGACGCTCTATGCCCTATTGCCGATTTTTCAGAACACCTATCTCGGTTTGAGTCAAATCGACCCCGCCATCAAAGAAGCGCACACCGCGTTCGGCTTGTCCCGTTGGCAGGCGTTGTGGCGCATTGAATTGCCGATGGCGCTGCCCGCCATGATTTCCGGCATCCGCACCGCGTCCGTATTGATTATCGGCACGGCAACACTCGCCGCGCTCATCGGCGCGGGCGGCTTGGGCAACCTGATTTTGCTCGGCATCGACCGTAATAACATGGCGATGACGTTTACCGGCGCGTTGCTGTCCGCCCTGCTCGCCGTATTGGTTAGCGGCGGCATCGGCATACTGCAAAAGTCCAAACACAAAATGCCGATTACCGCCGCCCTGCTTGCCATCCTTATCGCCATCGGTTTGGCACCGATTTTTCAAACGAACCCATCCGCACAAAAAATCACCATCGCAGGCAAACTCGGCAGCGAACCCGACATCCTCATCAATATGTACAAACAGTTGATTGAAGAAAATAATCCGCGCGCGCAAGTGATGCTTAAACCCAATTTCGGCAAAACCTCATTCCTGTTCAACGCATTAAACAGCGGCGAAATCGACATCTACCCCGAATTTACCGGTACCGTCCTCGAAAGTCTGGTCAAAGTCCCTGCCGAACAGCAAAACCGCCGCCTTTCCCCCGAACAGACCTACCAAACCGCCAAAGACCTGCTTACCCGGCAACAGCGGCTGACCTTTCTGCCGCCGATGGCATACCAAAACACCTACGCCCTCGCCGTCAGCCAAGACTACGCCGCCGCGCACAACCTGCACAAAATCTCCGACCTCAAACGCGTGCAAAACCAAATCCGCGCCGGATTTACCCTCGAATTTACCGACCGCGCCGACGGCTACAAAGGTCTGCAACAACACGGCATACAGTTTAACCACCTCTCGACGCTCGAACCCGCCCTGCGCTACACCGCCCTCCTAAACGGCAAAATCGACCTCGTCGAGGCCTATTCCACCGATAGCGACCTCAAACAATACCGCCTCGCCGTCCTTTCAGACGACATCGCCCTTTTTCCCTCCTACCAAGGCGCGCCGCTGATGAAAACCGAGTTTGCCGAAGAGCATCCCGACGTCGTGAATGCATTGAACAAACTGGCAGGCAAAATCAGCGAAGCCGAAATGACTGAAATGAACTACCGCGTGAAAGTGGGCGGAGAAAAGCCGGCGGACGTGGCGCGGGATTATTTGCAGAAAAACGGTTTGATAAACGATAAGGGCAAATGATTCAGGTCGTCTGAAAAACGGTTTTCATTTTGTTGAAACAGATTTTCAGACGACCCCTCAAGTTGCAATAAGCCGTTGATTAGACTATAGTGGGTCCTCAATCAATATAAACATCAAGGAAATGAATCATGAGCGGCAAATTAGACCAAATCAGCGGTAATGTAAAAGAAAAAGCCGGAGAACTGTTAAACGACTCTAAACTCCAAGCAGAAGGCGTAATCCAACAAGGCATCGGCAAAGCCAAAGAAGTTGCCGCCGACATTGAGGAAAAAGCAAGCGACGTATTGAAAAAAGGCAAAGAAGAAGCAGGACATCTGGTTGACGAGGCAAAAGAAAAAGCCGAAAACCTGATTGACGACATCAAAAGCAAGTTCTAATCCATCCTTGTCTTAAGCTATGTCAAAAGGCCGTTTGAAACACGATTTCAGACGGCCTTTATTTCAATCAACATAGCAACGGCGCAGCCACCCTAAAATCGCCTGTTCACCACAATCAAGCTTTCAGACGACCCCGCCGGATAAATCGGATAGATGCACCCAATGTTTTATAGTGGATTAACTTTAAACCAGTACGGCGTTGCCTCGCCTTTGCTCAAAGAGAACGATTCTCTAAGGTGCTGAGGCACCAAGTGAATCGGTTCCGTACTGTCTGTACTGTCTGTGGCTTCGTCGCCTTGTCCTGATTTAAATTTAATCCACTATAACAGCCTTGTCGAATCCCGACTCGAGTACGCATCGCTCAATCATCGACAGGAGAAGCACCATGCCTTCCGCCAAGCTTATCCAAAAACTCAAACCTGCCCTGCAAAACCCGCTTCCGCCCGAACAAGACGGCATCTTGTTGTGCCTCGATTCCGACAGCGTAGCGGGCGACAACGCCAAATACATGAACATGTACAACCGCCTTGCCCGTTGGTACGACTTCGGCGAACGCTGGATAGCCCGCCTCAGGTACGGCAATAGCATCAACGAAATGCGGCGCAGCCTGATGGGCGAACTGGAATGGCGGCAGGACTGCACCGCGCTCTACGTCTCCATCGGCACAGGTACCGATTTAAACCACCTGCCCGCCAACATCGACCCCGCCGCGCTGGATTTGACCGGCGCCGACCTGTCGCTCGGCATGTTGGAACGCTGCCGCAACGTATGGCGGAAAAAAGCGGCAGGCTTGGACTTGGTACACTGCAACGCCGAAGACTTACCTTTTGCCGACAATATGTTCGACGTCGTATTCCATGTGGGCGGCATCAATTTTTTCAGCGACAAACAAAAAGCCGTCAACGAAATGCTGCGTGTTGCCAAGCCCGGCACCAAAATCATGATTGCAGACGAAACCACCGACTTCATCCAGCAACAATACAAAAAAAGCCTGTTCACGCGGAATTACTTCCAAGACACCGATTTCGACCTGACACAAATCGAAAACTGCATTCCCGAAACCGTACAGGAAAAGAAAACGCGGCTGCTGTGGGACAACCGCTTTTACTGCATCACCTTCCGCAAACCTGTTTGATACAGCCGCTGCATTTGCTTTTTCAGACGACCTCGAAATCTGAAAAGGCTACCTGAAAAATAAAAGGGGCTGACGCAGATTAGCCCTAAATTCCACACTAATCCCAAAGGATTTTAAGCTGTTGGGACGGTGTGCCGAAGTTAAACCGAAATTCGCATTTTAATTTTATAGGCAACTGTCAAGTGCCACAGAAAGCTGATATAGAAAATGGCTTAAATTTGTATAATATTAAATAAAATAAGAATGTAAGGAGGTATTTTTATGTCGACAATTAAAATTGAAAACCTCAGTTTCTCATATCATGGATATGTAAAACCTATATTTGAAAATGTATCGTTTTCCTTTGAGACAAACTGGAAAATAGGGTTGATAGGAAGAAATGGAATTGGCAAATCAACGCTATTTAAGTTACTTTTAAATGAAGAAACTTATCAAGGTAAAATAATTAAGGATGTTGAATTTATTAAATTTCCACCAAATATAACTGATACTTCAAAATCAGGGATTGAGTTATATAAAGAACTCATACCAGATGGGGAAGAATGGAAATTATTTAGAGAACTTAGTTTGCTCAATGTAGATGAGAACCTTGTTTATAGAGAATTTGAAACGCTTTCTAAAGGAGAACAAACAAAAATCCTTTTAGCTATTTTGTTTACAAGAGAAGATGGTTTTTTACTTATTGATGAACCAACAAACCATTTGGATATGCACGGCAGAAAAATTGTAAGTGAATATCTGAAAAGTAAAAAAGGTTTCTTGCTTATATCTCATGATAGAGATTTTTTAGACGGCTGCATCAATCATGTTATTTCTATTAACAGGAATTCTATTGATGTTCAATCAGGAAATTTTACATCATGGTATGAAAACAAATTGATGAAAGACCAATTTGAAATCAGTAAAAACGAGAAATTAAGAAAAGATATTAAACGATTAAAAGAAGCTGCAAGACGATGTCAAATTTGGTCTGATAAAATTGAAAATACTAAAAATGGTGTGAAAATATCAGGTGTAAAACCAGACAAAGGATATATAGGTCATAAGTCAGCCAAGATGATGAAAAGATCTAAGAATTTGGAGAATAGACAAAATAAGGCAATAGAAGAAAAACAGAATTTACTAAAAGATATTGAAACAAAGGAAAATCTATTATTGCATCCGTTACATCATCGCAAAAATCCTCTAATATCGGTTAGTGATTTATCATCATACTATGGAGAAAAACAGATATTAAGTAACGTGAGCTTTGAAATAAAACAAGGCGATATAGTAGCTATATATGGTAGTAATGGAAGTGGAAAATCGACCTTGATTAAAATTTTATTAGGTCTAAATCATGAGTATACAGGTGAGATAAAATTAGCAAGTAATTTGAAAATATCGTATATTCCTCAAGATACATCTGATTTAACAGGTAGCCTAAATGAGTATATTCATAAGCAAGATGTTGATGAAACATTGTGTAAAACAATTCTTAGAAAATTAGATTTTTCAAGAGAATTATTTGAAATGGATATGAAGAATTATAGTGATGGACAAAAAAAGAAAGTCTTAATTGCCGTCAGTTTGTCAAAGCCGGCTCATTTATTTGTTTGGGACGAACCATTAAATTATATAGATGTAATATCCAGAATACAGATTGAGGAAATCATAAGAGAAGCAAAGCCTACACTTATATTTGTGGAACACGATAAGCGATTTGTAGAAAATATAATCAATAAAATCATACAATTATAAATAAAATAAACAATTAAAGTTTAGAAAAAGACTAATACAGAAACAGTAAATCAAAAAAAGGTTTACTGTTTTTTCTTTGCCAAAAAACTGAAAGAAAGGAAAACTGAAAGAAAGGAAAACATAGATGAAAAAATTTTAATGGCAGAAGAAGAAATCAAGCAGTTACAAAATCAAAAGCCATCTACGAAATGCTGCGTGTTGCCAAGCCCTGCACCAAAATCATGATTGCAGACGAAACCACCGACTTCATCCAGCAACAATACAAAAAAAGCCTGTTCACGCGGAATTACTTCCAAGACACCGATTTCGACCTGACACAAATCGAAAACTGCATTCCCGAAACCGTGCAGGAAGAGAAAACGCGGCTGCTGTGGAGCAACCGCTTTTACTGCATTACCTTCCGCAAACCTGCTTAAAACAGCCGCTGCGATTGCTTTTTCAGACGGCCTCGAAATCTGAAAAGGTCGTCTGAAAACCGAATTTACAAACTCAAATATCAGCATATCCATACCCAAGACGGCTCATGCTGAAACCCAATATCTCAGGCAAATTTAACGTCTTTACCAGTTCTCAACCCAAGCTGCATTTACCGATTTGAATCGGCTATACTACCGCCTTTCCTTAACACACACATTGTCATGAGTACCAAAAAATTTCCCATCCCCCTCAGCTATTTCAGCATGCCGTTGGGGCTTTTCGCGCTCGGTTTGTCTTGGCGTTATGGCGCGCGTATCGGGCTTTTACCGCATTGGGCTGCGGAAACGCTGTTAGCCGCCGCCTTTATGCTTTGGCTGCTGCTGGTCATTGCCTACATCATTAAAATCCGTTTTTTCCGCCCCGAATTTTTGCAGGATTTGCAGGATTTGGTGCAATGCTGTTTCATCAGCGCGATTCCGATTACCACGATGCTGGCGGGTTTGGCAGCCTTGCCCTACCAAACGCTACTGGCAAAAGGGTTGATTTTGCTGGGAACGGCGGGGCAGTTGGCATTTGCCATGTACCGCGCAGGCGGCTTGTGGCGCGGCGTCCATACCCTTGACGCCACCACGCCGATTGTTTACCTGCCCACCGTTGCCACCAATTTTGTCAGCGCGACCGCAATGGCGGCATTGGGTTGGTCGGATTACGCCTGGCTGTTTTTGGGCGCGGGGATGTTTTCATGGCTTAGCTTGGAAGCCGCCATATTGAGCCGTTTGCGTACCGGCACACCCGTCAACGCCCCTGTGCGCGGTATTGTCGGCATTCAGCTTGCGCCCGCTTTTGTCGGCTGCGGCGCCTATTTCGCCGTATCGGGCGGGCACATCGATGCCTTCGCGCTGCTTTTAATCGGCTACGGCTGCCTGCAATTCCTGCTACTGCTGCGCCTTCTGCCTTGGATGCTGGAACAGGGTTTCAGCCCTAGCTTTTGGGGTTTCTCGTTCGGTTTGGCGGCAATGACGGGCTGCGGTTTCCATTTGATTGCCGAACAGCGTTTACTGTTTTTAGGCTATTTCCTCGCCACCGCAGGCTCCGGCTTGGTGATGCTGCTGTTGCTGGCGACTTTGAATTTGGCGAGACAGGGACGGTTGTGGGTGAAATGAAAAATCTTGCGGCTTAAAGGCGTGATAAAACGGACATGATCTCAGGTCGTCTGAAAACTACATTTGGAAATTCAAACCGATGAAGATAAACCCTGAAAACGGCAGCATCATCCTGCCGGACGGCAACATTATTGGCGCACACACCACGCTTGATGACTGGATTGCATCCTTCCCAAAATCCAGCCCGAATCATCTGCAAGCGGGAATAACATTTTTCAGTTTGTCATTTACCAAACAGTCTGAACAATACACCCTTACCGCTCGGTTCGAGCAGCAGCGGCTGGAGCGCTTATCCATATTCTTCTGCCCGATAGGCGAGGACAATAGCTGGGCAGCATGGTCGGAGGAGCGCGAATTGCAACGTAGAAAACAGTTTGATCGATGGCTGGATAAACAACTGGGCGACGCCCCTTGCGCCATTGAAACATCGGCATCTGGCAAATGCCGTCAATTCGCCTGGGGCAATGCGGGCGCGTATTACCACAATAAAGACGGCAGTACGATGATCGTCATCAGTTATCGCTGAACGCCTTTCAAAGGACACCCCATGCACTACCAATCGCTAACCGCCGCGCTGGAACAATACAGCGGCAACCTGACCCATAATCCCACCTCCCCAAACAGCCTCGCCCTGCATATCGACCGTCAAACGCAAGGCTGCCTGAAACTCCACACACCCGACGGCATCAGCCTCAGCCTGACTTGCCACGATGAACCCGTGTTCTGGTCGTTCCACAGCCACGATTTATACGACGTTTACCTCGTCCGCAGCTACGCCGAACGCTGGCAGGCATACCAACCCGTCGGGCACATCGGCAGCCGCGCAAACGAACACATCGCCCGCCAACCCGCCGCAAAGCAAGGCCTGTTGTGGAACAAATATTTCATCGAACAACTCGCCGCCCACAACGCAGGACTGTTTGGCATCGGCGAATGGCACTTCGACTACCGCCCCGCCCAAACCCTGCCCCCGCAATGGGGCGAATGCTGGCACGACACCGCCGTAGGGCAGCCTGAAACCGACGAAAACTACCATAAATGGCTGTTTTCAGGCAGCCGTTTCGACGCGCTGGACAACAATTTTTATACCCAAGCCGAACGCTTCATCGCCCTGAAAACCCACCACACCGAAGACGGTCGTCTGAAATATTGGCGCAAACGCGCACGGCAAAACCAACTGCCGCCCGTCTTGGTGTACGAACTTCCCGCCCTGTCCGACCGCTGGCTGATTTTAGACGGACACCTGCGCCTCGCCGCCGCGCTTACCGAAGGGAACTGCCGCCCCTGATTACCATCCAGGCCACCACCGCCCGAAACAGCCCGCAAACCGTCGCCGAACACGAAACCGCAAAAACCGCCGCCCTGTCGCAATACGAAAAAATCGCCAAACAAACCGACCACAATCCCCAAGCCTTAAACGCCGTCAGCCAAAACATCGTCCAAGCTTTCGATACCCGCCCCTACCTGCTGCACACCACCCGCGCCGCCGCCGACATCGCCCCGAAAACCTGGCTGCAACAATTGCAAACCTACGCCGCACAACACGGTTTCGCCGAAGAATTTGAACGCGTTTGGACAACGGAATCATGGCCGATGAAACGGGTTGCTGCTTTTCAGGTCGTCTGAAAAGGTCAGGTTGTTTTAAACTTTTCAGACGACCTCAACAGGTAAACCCTTCCCACCCTGCCCCACACCAATAATTTCCACCTAATTTTCCCCACATACAATCCCCACAAACGGCGCAGACCGCTTCATATTCCCATCCGTAAGGACCACTACCATGAAAAACATTAAATTTACCTTAGCCATATTTTTCGGCGGCATATTCGCTTTATGGCTGCTTGCTACATCATTTCCAGACCAGTGGGGCGTATTTCCCGTACGCAACCTATTGCTACAACTAACTGGCACCATCAGCATACTGGCCATGAGTGCCTGCCTGATACTTGCCGTGCGTCCCAAAATACTCGAAACCCCGCTCGGCGGGCTGGACAAAATGTACCGCCTGCACAAATGGCTCGGCATCATTGCCTTTTCAGGCAGCATCCTGCATTGGACCTGCAAACAATTCCCCAAATGGCTTATCGCGCTTGGTCTGATTGACGGCAAAAAGCCGCCGCGCCCTCCGATGCAGGAAATATTGACATTAAAAGATTGGCTGGCTACCCAACGCCACTTTGCCGAAGAAGTTGGCGAAATCGCTTTTTATGTTGCCCTCGTCCTGCTTATCGCCGCCCTCATCAAACGTATACCCTACCGCTGGTTTGCCAAACTCCACATACTTATCGTCCCCGTTTATCTCGCGCTCGTATGGCACGCCATCGTACTGGCAAATTTTGCCTATTGGTCGCAACCGCTGGGATGGCTGCTCATCGCCGCCTTACTTTCAGGCATCGCCTGCTCGCTGATTGCCCTATTCAAACGCATCGGCAACCCGCAAAACGCCACCGTATCCTCCCTAAATCAAAACGGCAACCTACTTTCCCTGACCCTGAATGCCCCAAAATGGCAAGGACACCGCGCAGGACAATTCCTCTTTTTACGCGCACACGGAGAAAGCCACCCCTTTACCATCGCCTCCGACTGGCAGCCTGATAACCAACAGCTCACGCTCGTGATCAAAGACTTGGGCGACTACACCCGCCGCCTGCCGCAGCGCCTGAATATCGGCGACACCGTGCAAATCGACGGCGCATACGGACGATTCGACTTTTCCGATGGACAAGCGCAAATCTGGGTCAGCAACGGTATCGGTTTTACCCCATTTCTCGCACGACTCAATGAACTGGCCAAACAGCCCGCCACCCAGCCGACAGACTGGTTTCATGCCGATAGAAATCTGCCTGCCGAAACATTAGCCCACTGGCAAAATTTAGCACAACAAGCCAATGTCAATTTCCACTATATCCCTTCCGAAACCCAAAGGCTCACCGCCGAACATATCGGTCAAACCGTCCGCGACAGTGCAAACCGCAGCCTATGGCTTTGTGGCAACCGCAATTTCACTCGCAGCATCTCAGGCAGCCTAAAAACGCGGTCGCAACATTTGGAGTTGTTTGAATTCCGCTAAACGGTCGTAGATGCAAGGCAACTTGAAAGCACAACCTTAACTGAGTCCAAACAAAAGCAGTCCGCACCTTCAAAATGAAGTTGCGGACTGCTTTTTTTTGCTTTTCAGACGACCTTTACAGCCAATCTGACGGTGACTTGGGTAATTTTATTGCCTAAGTAGGTAGATTGGATTGATAAACCCAACGTTTTAGATAGATTAAACGGTTTTGTTGGATCTCGACGCAATTTACGCCTGTTGCACCCCGCCGCTTGCTGTAACCGCATGATATTCCTAAAATCCCCATTTCCCTCACTTTAAGGAAACACCCATGAAATCCAAACTATCCGCGCTTGCCGCTACCGCCCTTCTGGCCGCCTGTTCTGCCGTTCCGCATCATAACGAGCAGGCGAAAGCCCTGCTGGATGAAGGCATCGCCCTGTATCAAAAACAGGATTACCAACACGCCAAACCCTACTTTGAGCAGGCACAGCAGGCGGGGCATATGAAAGCGCCGCGTTATCTGGGCTTGATGTATCTGAACGGCGAAGGCGTCGCCAAAAATGCACAAACCGCTTTCGCCTACTTCACGCAGGCTGCCGCAGCGGGCGACATTACGGGGCAATACTGGCTGGGCTATTGCTACGAAAACGGTATCGGCACGGCAAAAGACATGACCCAGGCCGTGCGCTAGTATCAGAAATCCGCCGCACGTGGCGACCATGTTTCCCAGCCTGCCATTGACGCGCTGAACCGCTTGGGCGTGAAAGCAAATTAACTATTTCCCTCAACCTTTTAAGGAGTAATCTCATGAAAAAAACCGCCGCCGTCATCGCCGCCGGCCTGCTGCTGGCAGCCTGCACTGCCACACAAAACACCGCTGGAAACAGCCCCGCCGCCCAAAGCACACAAAATCCCGTTTGGGACAAACAGTACGGCGGCGCGGATAAAGCCTACGACAGCCGCCTGCTCGCCCTGCGCGAGCAAATTGCCCCGCGTTTCGAAGTGCTGACCTTCAAAGACCCGCAAACGGGTAAAGAAATGCAGTACAACCTCTACACGCCGAAAAACCTCGAACCCGGCCGCAAATACCCGCTGGTGATGTTCATCGCTGATGCCAGCACCGCAGGCAAAGGCGTGAAAGCCCCGCTGATGCAGGGCTACGGCGGCATTATTTGGGCTACCGACGAAGCGCAGGCGAAACACCCCGCGTTCGTCCTCGTGCCGTCCTACACTGAAACGGCGGTAAACGACCAATGGCAAACCACGGACGAAGTCGGCATGACCCTGCGCCTTGTCAGAAGCCTGATGGCTGAAAAACCGATTGACCCCGACCGCGTTTACACCACAGGCCAATCCATGGGCGGCATGATTTCCTTTTATCTCAACAGCATCGAGCCGAATCTTTTTGCCGCTTCCATGTTCGTCGGCAGCCAATGGGACATCAACGTGTTGAAACCGTTGGCGCAGGCGAAATTCATCTATACCGTTTCCGCCGGAGACCCTAAGGCATCGGCAGGCATGGCGCAAGTCGGCGAAATGCTGCAACAAAACAAAGTCGCCTACGCCGAAACCGAGTTTTCCGCCAAACTGCCGCAGTCCGAACAAGACGCGAAAGTCCGACAAATGCTCGCCCAAGGCAGACGCATCAACTTTATCCGCTTCACGCCGAATACGGTGATTCCCGCAAACACCACCCACAAAGGCGCGGAGCATATGTATTCGTTTGATTACGCCTACCTGATCGAACCCGCCCGTGACTGGCTGATGCAGCAGAAACGGGAGAAATGAGTTCTGTGATTCGAAGGTCGTCTGAAAAATCTGAACTTGCCCCCAAATCTTGGACACTCATAAAAGCCTATT
>NZ_KV814937.1:0-35935 GCF_001814135.1 Neisseria sp. HMSC067H09
GCATTAAAGGCGGAAACCTATTTTTGCCGCCCTTGCCATTCGTGGGAGAAAGGGCTGAATGAGAACATCAACGGACTCATCCAGCAATATTTCCCCAAACAGACCGATTTCCGAAACATCAGCGATCGGGAGATACGCAGGGTTCAAGATGAGTTGAACCACCGGCCGAGAAAAACACTTGGCTACGAAACGCCAAGTGTTTTATTCTTGAATCTGTTCCAACCACCGGTACCCTGGTGTTGCACTTGAAATCCGAATCTAAGGTCGTCTGAAAACGAGAGAAACCAGTTTTCAGACGACCTCAGATGGTTTTTGGGTTTCAACTACCGCGTGCATGCGTACCGTACACACCTACACCCGATGCCCGGTTTCAACCGTCAGATTCTCGAATCTGACGGCTTTTGAGGTGGCAGCGGCTTTTGTCGGATACAAGTATCCGACCTACTGCCGGCTAATCCTTCTTAATCGGCGGATTGGCATTAATCGGCAACGACGAGAGGGACACTTTAACGTTTGGATAATATTTCCGCATTAAGTGCTGAAACACTTCCGCCTTGCGCTCTTTTCCGCTCTTTTCGTAATTCGTCCCCAAAATGACTTCGTCCACAATATCGCGTATATCGGCATAGGGTAGATAGACGGATTTTGTGGTTTCGCAATATTCGATTTTGTCCGAACCGATTTGTTCGATTTTCAACAGACGGAATTCTTCCTCGTCACGGAAAGCAAAATCTTTAAACAGATAGCGGATATATTCCAAAGCTTTTTTGTCTTCATCGCTGATATTATTGGATTTTTCCATTAACTCCATCAACGCTTCTTCAAGCTTGTCGATACGAAATTGATGCCAACTTGGATTTTTCCCTACAGGCTTTAATCGGATACCAAAACTTTGATTATTCTTATTCAACAACCATTTCCCACATTTCTCTTCAGCAATATATTCATCGTGATAAGCGATATAAGCTACCTGATAAAGCGGTAGGTTTTCATCTTCTGAATCCGCTACATCTGCCTCTACTGATTCTTCAAAATCTTCATTCAGTTTGTTTATAAAACTTCGGAACGAAGCAAAAACATCTGATTCTTTCAACCAATCTCCGTTTTTATTAAATACCAAGCAGCAGCCTGATGCTTCCACGCCGTTTTCTTTGCCATACAGGCGGAACTGGTTCAAATCGTTTACGCGGCTGGAGAAACAGGTAAAGAAAGCATTATAGGCAGGGCAATCAGCCTTGTTTTCCAATTCCAAATCCTGCAGACTCAACAACCCCAATAGCCCTTCTCCTTCAGTTGGGTCGTTCATATAAGTGGAGCTACCAATTCTCATCGGACTAACCTTGTTACTATCAACAGGACCTTTATCATTAGTTTTATCACTAACAATCCCAAATAATCTTTCGCATACGGAAGGCGAAGTGTAGTGGGCAAGAGGAATTGATCCTAATTCCATAGGTGGGATATTTAAAACTGCCAGAATGGTGGAGATGGCCGTTGTTAAATCTCCTTCTTTATTTTCAAATAGGTTTTCCTGTATTTCCTGCTTTTTCCATTTGAAATATCTTTCCCATTTTTGTTGATGGGAATAGATTTTCCTTAAAAAATAAAGGTAACTGCTCTTGTTGTTCTGCTTGTTACCTGATAGCGGTAATTGTTTGGAACGCTCCAATCGTTGTTGGAAATGCTCAGCAGCCTGTTCAAACAGCACAGCTGCCTCCCTTCCTTCTACTTTCATAGCCTGTTCAAAATAACAACGACCAAGCCAAGATTGGGCATTATTTTGTTCTTGAATTCTGTTTAGTTTGTTTACCATCTGCTCTGTAAGCTCCAACCATTGTTGGAAATGTTTGACTGCCTGCCCAAACAGCTTAGTTACTGCTTCCCCTTCAGCTCTCATAACTTGTTCAAAATAACAATGACCAAGCGAAGCTTGGGCATAGATTTGTTCTTGAATACTGTTTTGTTCGTCTGCCAGCTGTTCGGCAAGTGCCAATTGCTGCTGGCGGTGTTCAACAGCCTGCTTAAACAACTTAGCTGCCACCTCTCCTTCGGCTTTCATGGCTTGTCCACAATAACAACTGCCAAGCCCAGATTGAACATTATTTTGTTCTTGAATGCTGTTTTGTTCATCTGCCAGCTGTTTGGCAAGTGTTAATTGTTGTTGAAAATGTTCGATGGCCTGTTCAAACAACTTAGCTGCCACCTCTCCTTCGGCTTTCGTAGCCTGTTCTGCATAACACCGACCAAGCCAAGATTGGGCGCTGTTTTGGCTATGAATGCTGTTTTGTTTATCTGCCAACTGTTTGGCAAGTTTCAACCATTGGTATTGATGTTCAATGGCCTGTTCAAACAACTTGGTCGCATCGCCTTTGACTCTCATGGCCTGTTCTAAATAACAACGGCCAAGCCAAAATCGGGCATTAATTTGTTCTTTAAGGCTGTTTTGTTCGTCTATTAACTGCTCAGCAAGTCCCAATTGCTGTTGATAATATCCAACAGCCTGTGCGAACAACTGATCCAAATCCTTACCTTTGGTTTTCATTGCTTGCTCTAAAGAGCAACAACCAAGCCAAGATTGAGTATGAATTTGTTTTTGAAAACTGTTTTGTTCATCTGCCAGCTGTTCAGCAAGCGCCAATTCTTTTTGGAAGTATGCAACAGCTTGTGCAAACAACTGATCTGCTGCCTCTCCTTTGGCTTTTATCGCCTGTTCTAAATAACAACGACCAAGCCAAGATAAGGTGTCCTGTTGTTGTTGAATACTGTTTTGTTCGTCTGTCAGCTGTTTGGCAAGTTTCAATTGCTGTTGGTGGTATTCAACAGCCAGCTCAAATAACTTAGCCGCAGACTCTCCTTCGGCTCTCGTAGCTTGTTCGAAATAACAACGTCCAAGCCAATGTTGAGCATTAATTTGCTCTTGAAAGCAGTTGGTTTCGTCTGCCAGCTGTTTGGTAAGTTTCAACTGCTGTTGAAGATGTTTGACAGCCTGTTCAAACATCTTGGTCACATCGCCTTTGACTCTCATGGCCTGTTCGAAATAACAACGGCCAATCCAAAATTGGGCATTATTTTGTTCCTGAATGCTGTTTGGTTCATCTACCAGTTGCTCGGCAAGTTTTAACCATTGTTGGAAATGTTCAATGGCCCTCCAAAACAACTGATCCGCAGCTTCTCCTTTGCCTTTCATGGCCTGTTCGAAATAACAACGACCAATCCAAGGCCGAGCATAGATTTGTTCTTGAATACTGTTTTGTTCGTCTGCCAGCTGTTCGGCAAGTGCCAATTGCTGTTGGTAGTGTTCAACAGCATACCCAAACAAATTAATCGTATCCTCTCCTTCAGTTTTCATGGCCTGTTTGAAATAACAACGGCCAAGCGCAGCTTGGGCATAATTCTGTTGTTGAATACAGTTTTGTTTATCTTCCAGCTGTTTAGCAAGCGCCAATTGCTGTTGGTAGTGTTCAACAGCATACCCAAACAACTTATTCATCTCCTCTCCTTTGGCTTTCATGGCCCGTCCTAAATAGCAACAGCCAAGCCAATATTGAGCAGTCATTTGCTCCTGAATTTGGGTATTTTTGTCTTCAACAGTATCCAAAGCCTGATTCAGCATCTCTATCGCTTTATCAAATTCTTTGTTATTAAAGGATGCTACGCCTTCTCTGATTAAAGCTTCAATTAAATCTTGAACATTCATTACCTTATCCCTTTCTCAAAACAATCTGTTAAACGCCATACCATCTCAATGCGCCTCTTCCCAATTCATTCCCACACCAACCTCAGCCACCAGCGGCACGTTCAACATCCCTTCGTCCACTTTCGCCATCATCTGCGGTAGTTTTTCTTTAACCAAATCCAGTTCGGCTTCGGGTACTTCCAGCACCAATTCGTCATGCACCTGCATAATCAGTTTGCTTTTCAGGCAGTCCCACGGGGAGGCTTCGCACTCTGAAATCAGCCAGCGGGACACGTCTATCATGGCGCGTTTGATGAGGTCGGAGGCGGTGCCTTGCATGGGGGCGTTGATGGCGGCGCGTTCGGCTCCTGCGCGGGCGTTGGCGTTTTTGTTGCGGATGTCGGGCAGGTAGAGGCGGCGGCCGAACAGGGTTTCGACGAAGCCTTGGGCGGCGGCTTGTTCTTTGGTGCGCTGCATGTATTCGGCGACGCCGGGGTAGCGGGCGAAGTAGCGGTCGATGAAGGTTTTGGCGGACAAGTTGTCTATGCCCAGCGATTTGGCGAGGCCGTATTGACCCATGCCGTAAATGAGGCCGAAGTTGATGGTTTTGGCGTAGCGGCGTTGTTCGGACGAGACGTCTTCGGGGGCGATGCCGAATACTTCGGCGGCGGTTCGGCGGTGTACGTCTTCGCCGTTTTGGAACGCGGCGATGAGGGTTTTGTCGCCGGAGAGGTGCGCCATGATGCGCAGCTCGATTTGGGAATAGTCGGCGGAAACGATGACGCTGCCTTGCGGTGCGGTGAAGGCGCGGCGCACGCGGCGGCCTTCGGTGGTGCGGATGGGGATGTTTTGCAGGTTGGGGTTGTTGCTGGCGAGGCGGCCGGTAATGGCGACGGCTTGGGCGTAGGTGGTATGCACACGGCCGTCTTTGGGGGAGATCATTTCGGGCAGTTTGTCGGTGTAGGTGGATTTGAGTTTCGCCAGGCTGCGGTTTTGCAGGATGATTTTGGGCAGGGGGTAGTCGGGCGCGAGCTGTTCGAGCACGGCTTCGTTGGTGGAAATGCCGCCTTTGGCGGTTTTTTTCAGGCCTTTGGTGGGGATGCCCATTTTGTCGAACAGGATTTCTTGAAGCTGTTTGGGCGAGTTGAGGTTGAACGGCTGGCCTGCGGCGGCGTAGGCTTCTTGTTCGAGCTTCATCAGCTCGGCGCCGAGCTCCGCGCTTTGGCGGGCGAGTTCGGCACGGTCGATTTGCACGCCGTTGCGTTCCATTTCAAACAATACCTGCGCGACGGGCAGCTCCATTTTTTCATACATTTCAAGCTGTTTGGCGTCCATTTGCGCGCGCAGGTGTGCTTCGAGGCGCAGGGCGAAATCGGCGTCTTGGGCGGCGTATTCGGTCGCCTGTCCGATGGCGACGTCGGCAAAACCGATTTGTTTCGCGCCTTTGCCGCACAGCGATTCGTAGGTAATGGTTTCCAAGTCCAGCCAGCGTTCGGACAATTCGTCCAAGCCGTGTCCGAGATGGCTCTCGATGATGTAGGAAGCGAGCATGGCGTCGCCGGCAATGCCCTTCAAGGCGATGTCGTAGTTGGCGAAAACGTGTTGGTCGTATTTGAGGTTTTGCCCGATTTTTTTCAGGGCGGGGTTTTCCAAATGCGGTTTCAGACGACCTAATACGTCTTGCAAATCAAGCTGTTCGGGCGCAGCCGTCAGGCCGTGTCCTACGGGAATGTAAACCGCTTCGCCCGCTTGGAACGCAATGCTGATGCCGACCAGCGCGGCGTTCATCGCGTCTAGGGACGTGGTTTCCGTATCGATGCCGATTGTGTCTGCCTGCGCCAGTTTGTCCAACAAGGCGGCAAACTGCGCTTCGGTGGTAACGGCCTGATAATCCAGTTTTTCGGGCGCAACGGCTTTTTCAGGTAGCCTTTCAGACGACGTTTCCATGTCCAACGCCGCCTGTTCGCCTATCGTATCGCTGCCGAACAAATCGCCGTCCGCTGCTTCGTGCATACGGCTTTCTGCTTCTTTCAGCCAAGTGCGGAAGCCCCAGCGTTTGAAATCGACCGCAAGCTGCGACCATTTCGGCGAAGTGCGGCGCAGGCTTTCGAGGCCGTCTGAAAGCTCGGTGTGCAAGTCCACATCGGTTTTAATCGTCACCAAATCATACGAAAGCGGCAGTTGGGGCAGCGCGGCTTGCAGGTTTTCGCCGACCTTGCCCTTGATTTCCGCAGCGTGTTCCATCACGCCGTCCAGCGAACCGTAAGCTTCCAGCCATTTCACCGCCGTTTTCGGGCCGCACTTCTCCACGCCCGGCACATTGTCCACCTTGTCGCCCATCAGCGCGAGATAATCGCGGATTTGGTCGGGGCGCACGCCGAATTTCGCTTTCACGCCTTCAATGTCCAGCGTTTCGCCGCTCATCGTGTTCACCAGCGTCACGCGCTCGTTCACCAGCTGCGCCATGTCCTTATCGCCGGTGGACACCACCACATTCCAACCCGCTTCGCCGGCCATCGCTGCCAGCGTGCCGATAACGTCGTCCGCTTCCACTTGCGGAATCACCAGCACCGGCCAGCCCATCAACCGCACCAAATCCGGCAAGGCTTCCGCCTGCGGGCGCAAATCATCCGGCATCGGCGGGCGCGTCGCCTTGTAGTCGGGGAACATCTCGTGGCGGAAATTCTTGCCCTTCGCATCAAACACCACCGCGCAATAATCGTGCACATAATCCGCCCGCAGCCGGCGCAACATGTTCAATACGCCGTAAAGCGCACCCGTCGGCGCACCGTCAGGCGCGGACAACTGCGCCATCGCGTGATAAGCGCGGTAAAGATAAGAAGAGCCGTCAACGAGAAGGAGTGTGGGTTTGGACATGGTGAACCTGCTTGAAATAAGTGAAAAATAGATGGACGGATTATAAAGGAAAAGACAAGAGGTCGTCTGAAAGCAAGTTTTCATGGCATAACACGTTCCACTCAAAACGCCCTCCCCTTTCTACATCCATACCGTTAGACATTGCCGTAAAAAAGGTCGTCTGAAATTTCAGACGACCTTTTTACATACCCTCAATATGTTATTTATCAATACTCCGCCGAATGCCAAAACGGCTGCCCTACGGTCGGCGTACTGGCTTGAGCTTTGGTACGCGCTTCGACCGGTTCGGCTTCAAATGCCAGCCGTCCGGATTCGACGGCGAGTGCGAAGGCGCGCGCCATGTTGACGGGGTTGCCGCTGCGGGAAACAGCGGTGTTCAGCAATACGCCGTCAAAACCCCATTCCATCACTTGCGCCGCCTGCGAGGGCAAACCCAAGCCCGCATCGATAATCAGCGGCGTGTCGGGCAGGCGTTCGCGCAGGACCTTCAGCGCATAGGCGTGAACCGCGCCCAAACCCGTGCCGATCGGCGCCGCCCACGGCATCAGCGCCTGACAGCCCGCGTCGAGCAGGCGGCGGCAGGCAATCAGGTCTTCGGTGCAATAAGGCAGCACTTTGAAGCCGTCTTTAATCAGGATTCCCGCCGCTTCGACAAGCTGGAATACATCCGGCTGCAACGTGTCGTCATCTCCGATGAGTTCGAGTTTGATCCAATCGGTTTCAAACACTTCCCGCGCCATCTGCGCCGTCGTTACCGCTTCCTGCACGCTTTGGCAGCCTGCTGTGTTCGGCAGCACGGGGACGCCGCTTTCTTCCAACAGCGACCAAAACCCCTGACCGTGCGCCTCGCCTCCGCTTCCCGCACGACGCAGCGAGACGGTAATCATCGCGGGGCGGGCGGTTTGGACGGATTGTTTGAGGATTTCAGGGGTCGGGTAGGCCGCCGTGCCGAGCAGCAGCCGTGAAGGGAAAGTTTCTCCGTATAGGGTGAGCATGATGGGTTCCTTTTGTCCTGATTTAAATTTAATCCACTATAACGTTGTTTTTGAGACAGGGGTCGTCTGAAAAGACAAAACCGCCTAGCCGCCGACCACCGGCCGCACGATATCGACTTTGTCGTTTTCGTTCAAAACCGTTTCCGCATACGCGCCTTTGGCGACAAATCCGGTATTCACCGCGACGGCAAAAGGCTTTTGCGGCGCGGTTTGGGCGATGAGGTCGGCAACGGTTGTGCCGTGAAGTTCGGCGGGTTCGCCGTTTAAGATGATGTTCATGGTTTCTCGATATTTCGTATGTATAGTGGATTAACTTTAAATCAGAACAAGACGACGAAGCCGCAGACAGTACAGATAGTACGGAACCGATTCACTTGGTGCTTCAGCACCTTAGAGAATCGTTCTCTTTGAGCTAAAGCGAGGCAACGCCGTACCGGTTTAAAGTTAAGCCACTATAAGTTTCTTTATTCGCGATGCGCCTGCTCTTGCTTGAATCCGTCGCCCCATTCCTTCAATGCCGTCAGCACAGGCGCAAGCGTTTTGCCGTAGTCGGTCAGGCGGTATTCCACACGCGGTGGGACTTCGGGATACACAGTACGCAAAATGATGCCGTCGGCCTCCAATGCGCGCAGTTGCGCGGTCAGCGTGCGTTGCGACACATCGGGCAGGATGCGGCGGATTTGGTTGAAGCGCAGTGTGCCGTCCGTGTGCAGGCGGTAGAGTATCGTGCCTTTCCATTTGCCGCCGATGACGGAAAGCGCAGCTTCCACCGAGCAGCCTTCGGCACAGTCGTAGCTTGGGTGCGGTGTGCGGGGCATGGCAGTATCCTTTATGTAACTATCTGAAAAATAAGTGCGTTCTTGTTAATGGTGTGCTTCAGGCGCATGATACACGCTTTCAGACGACCTAACAGGAGAACATTATGAAAGCCATCGGTTTCAACCGCCCTTTGCCCGTTTCCAACCCTGAAGCCCTGCTCGACATCGAAATGCCCGAACCCGAACTGCGGCCGCACGATATTTTGGTTGCCGTGCAGGCGGTTTCAGTCAATCCTGTCGATGTGAAAGTTCGGGCGGCGCATACGCCTGCGGCAGGGCAGTACCGCGTATTGGGTTACGACGCGGCAGGCATCGTTCAGGCGGTCGGCAGCGAAGTGCGGCATTTCAAAGTCGGCGACGAAGTGTATTACGCGGGCGCCATCAACCGCCAAGGTTCGAACGCTCAATTACAGGCAGTGGACGCGCGCATTGCCGCCAAAAAGCCGCGTTCGCTGGATTTTGCCCAAGCCGCCGCGCTGCCACTGACGGCGATTACCGCATGGGAAACGCTGTTCGACCGCTTGGACGTCAACAAACCCGTGGCAGGCGGCGCCAATGCGCTGCTCTTAGTCGGCGGCGCAGGCGGAGTCGGCTCGCTTGCCATCCAGTTGCTGAAAAAGCTGACCGACATTCAGGTCATCGCCACCGCTTCCCGCCCCGAAAGCCGCGCGTGGGTGAAGGAACTGGGCGCGGATTTCGTCATCAACCATCATGAAAACATGGCGGAACGGGTTGCCGCGTTAAATATCGGCGCGCCGTCGTTTGTTTTTTCCACCAACCATACCGACCGCCATCTGCCGCAAATCGTGGAACTCATCGCCCCGCAAGGCAGAATCGCACTGATTGACGACCCCGAAACGTTGGACGTGAACCCGCTCAAAGGCAAAAGCCTGTCGTTGCATTGGGAATTTATGTTTACCCGTCCGCTGCGCGAAACGGCAGACATCGAACGGCAGGGCGAAATCCTGGCCGAAACCGCGCGGCTGGTGGACGAAGGCATCATCCGCCCGACCGCCACCCAAATCCTGCACGGCATCAATGCCGCCAACCTGCGCCGCGCACATGAGATGCTGGAACGCGGAGATATGATTGGCAAACTGGTGGTGGAAGGCTGGGACAACTGAATTCGCCGATTATTCTTTGCGCCGTTATACCCGCTTCTGCCTGTATAGCATCCGAAATGACGGCAATCGAATATCCTAGCAATCGAATATCCTAATTGAGCAGGTCGTCTGAAATTTGGCTTTCAGACGGCCTTATTCATCCCACAAAGCCTGAAACGCTTTAACCACCGCTTCGGGATTTTCCGCTTCGGTAACGGCGCGGACGACGGCGAGTGAAGAAACGCCGGTTGCCAGCACATCTTCGGCGTTGTTCAAATCGATGCCGCCGATGGCGACGACGGGCGTGCCGCGTGCCTGTTTCACATATTCGCGCAGTTTATCCAAGCCTTGCGGGGCGGTGGGCATTTGCTTGGTCGTGGTCGGGAAAATCGCGCCGCTGGCGACGTAGCTGGGGTGTACGGACAGGGCGCGGTCGAGTTCGGCGACGGAGTGCGTACTCAAACCCAAACGCAAACCGGCGGCGGCGATGGCGGCAAGGTCGGCGGTGTCCATGTCTTCCTGTCCGAGATGCACGCCGTATGCGCCCGCTTCTATCGCCTCGCGCCAGTGGTCGTTGATGAAAAGCTGCGTGCGGCCGCCCCGACAGGCGGCGACGCAGCGGGCGATTTCGCGTTTCAATTCATCACCGTGCAGGGTTTTGCAGCGCAGTTGCACCGTGTCGGCACCTGCTTTGACCATGCGCTCCACCCAATCGGCAGTGGGAACGACGGCGTAGAATTTGAGCGGGGATTTTAGGGGCGGGAAGGTCATGGGGTGTCCTTTTAAGTTATCGCTGATGGCGTTCCTGCAGGCGTTCGGTATGCGCCCGCAGTTTTTCGCCGTCGGCTTGGTATTCGTTTGAAGACAGCACGGCAGTTGCCGCTTCTATTTCCTGCGGCAGCAATAAGGTCGTCTGAAAACGTCTGATATAGGATGCTGCCTGTCTGATACGGCAGACATTCGGCGGCATTTGCGTTTTCAGTTCACAATCGCCGAGGAAAACCACCATCGAATGAAATTTTTCTTCCGGCAGTTGCAGCAGTTCGGATAATGCCTTGATGTGTGCGTAATTCTGGCGCAACGGATTTTGAAAGTAGTGTTTCTGCTTATAGACGACTTGTGTCCATTTCGATTGCTTCTCGCTGCCGAAAATCCAACCTGTGTAATTCTTGGTTTCCATGACAAATATCCCGAAAACCGAAACATAAATATGGTCGATTTGCGTCGTGCCGCTGCGGGACGGAATAATCAAATCATGAAATTCGATATAGGTTTCTTCATCCAAATCTTTTCCGATTACTGAACGGACTGCCCGTTCGCCTATGCGTCCTTTCACTTTGGGGTTTTGGAGCAGCGCTTTCAAAAGAAGCAGGGGAATGACGAGCAGGAAAATCCAAAAGATACCTGACAGGTTTCCTATTGCTTGTTCAATCATGACGTTTTCCTTTTTGTTTTATTGTTTAATGAAAGTGAGCCTGGTATAGCCATCTGATGAGGTCGTCTGAAAACATCGAGTATTCACATTCATGCCGTAAAGTAGAAGACGGGTGATACTTGATTGGAAGCTCCCCCTTCTTATAACCAACGGCGAACGCGCCGACAGTAAGACTCGTACTCTGCACCGAATTTCTGCGCCAAAACGCGTTCTTCGGGCATGATTTGAAAGCGTGTCATATAGGCAACAAATGCAACCAAAAACAACCATGGCAGCGGGTGCGCCAAATAGCCCGCCCATGCGACCAGCCAGCAGCCCATACCCGCATACATCGGGTTGCGGCTGAAACGGTACACGCCGTCTGAAACAAAGTGTTCAGTTTGTTCGGGGTTGAACGGGCTGACAGTCGTGCGCACACGGCGAAACGCCCACACACCTAATACGCCCAACGCCGTCCCAAATACCATCAAAACAACCGACAGCAATATAGGAAAGCGCGGCAGTATGCCGGCCAACGCCGACACTTGGGCAGAGATGTACATCAACAACGCACAAATAAAACATATCGCCGGCGGCGGAATTTTAGTTTCTAAATTCATATTGTTACCTTTATAAAACGGATAGCGCGACGTTTTCAGACGACCTCAAACTTATTTTTCAATATACGCCAAACCGCTTTCTTCATCACGTTCGGGCACGTCTTTTCCGTCAAACAGTGCCACTGCCAATCTGACGGCGGCGGCGGTTACGGCGGGGGAAATCATGAAGCCGTGACGGAAAAGGCCGTTGATTTCAATCAGGCGTCGGGCGCGGCTGTAACGGATTTCGGGGTTGTGGTGGTTGAGCGTTGGGCGCAGGCCGGTGGCGATTTCGAGGATGTCGGCTTCGCCGAAGGCGGGGTGGACGGCATAGAGTGCGGACAAGAGTTCCAATCCGGAACGCACGCTGGCGGGGGCTTGGCTTTCGCTTTCGATTTGGGTCGCGCCGATGACGAAGACGTGGTTTTCTTTCGGGGCGATGTAGAGCGGATAACGCGGGTGGAGCAGGCGTACAGGGCGGTTGAGCGTGATTTCGGGCGTATAAACCCGCGCCACTTCGCCGCGTATGCCGCGCAGGGTGCTGGTGTGTCCGGGAGATTGGTTCCACGCGGTTTTTGCACCGTAACCGCGGCAGTCGATCAGCCAGTCGTATTGGGCTTGCAGGTCTTCGGGGACGCATTCGTGTTCCCAATGGCAAGGGACGTTCAGCCCGTCCAAAGCGTCGGCAAGTGCAGACAACATCTGTCGTCCGTCGAGCTGGCCTTCGGTCGGCAGGTAGATGCCGTCTGAAAAACGTCCTGCGAGTTGCGGTTCGCGTTCGGCGATGTCGTCGGCGCGCCAACGGACGATTTCGTCATCCGCTACGCCGCCGCGTTTGAGATGGCGGACGAACTCGCTGGATAATGGCTTGTCCTGCCCGTGCCACACAATCAGGCTGCCGTTTTCCTGCATCATGGTCGGCGTTTTCAGACGACCTTTGATGTTGCGCCAAAGCGGAATGCTCTGTCTGCCCAGTTTGATGACTTCAGGCGTAGCTTCGACCGCTTCCGCAGCAGGCGCGAGCATGGCGGCGGCAACATAAGCGGCGGCGTGTTCGCTTTTGCGCCCGCCTTTGTCAAAGAGGGCAACCGATAAACCTTGTTCTGCAAGTTGTAAGGCAGTCAGACGGCCGCAGAGGCCGCCGCCGAGAATGGCGATACGGGGCATGGTGGATTCCTTTGTAGTATTGTGCAGTCGGGAAGACGAAAGATAAGACGGAAGCGGAATCCACCGAATAGCGGGAAATGCGGGAAAGGGAACGGAAGCCTTTTCAGGCGTTTGACAGCTTGTTTCCTACGCAGGCATTACCCCGACAGGTTCTACGGATTCCGCTGTTGCGGTCTCAGCTGTTTGCGGGAACAAGCAGCACTCCGACAAGAAAAATATGAAGTTTATACAGATTTGTTTATTTTGGCAAAAGATCGTCTGAAAATACAAGTTTTCATGAAGTAAAATACTTTAAAAAAGTAATTTTCCAAATCAATCTTGGCACTTTGTCCAAATGAAACGCTCTATTAAAGAAATTTGTTTCAAAACACGAAAATGAAAAACTTCAAACACAAACAAATAACGATAAATAAATAATTACCTAAACTAAAAAATAATTTATAGCATGCAATTCAACATCTTGAATTACCAATAAAAAATGTCATCCGCAATGCGGATGACACTTAATTCCGAAGCAATTATTCGCTAACTGTATTATCAGCTTTATCAACCAATTCAACGAGTGCTAATGGGGCATTATCGCCTTTTCGGAAACCATACTTCAGCACACGAACATAGCCACCATTTCGGGTAGCAAAGCGAGGACCCAATTCATCAAACAATTTAACCACAACATCACGATCACGAGTGCGGTCAAATGCCAAACGACGGTTTGCCAAGGAAGGTTTTTTACCCAATGTAATCAAGGGTTCTACTACGCGGCGCAATTCTTTAGCTTTAGGCAAAGTTGTCACAATAGTCTCGTGAGCCAACAATGAGTTCGCCATATTACGCAGCATTGCAGCACGATGGCTGCTTGTACGGTTTAATTTGCGGTTACCATTACGATGACGCATGTCATTATCCTTTAATCTTCAAACTTACGGCTTTTCTAAGCCTACAGGCGGCCAAGCTTCCAATTTGGAACCTAGTGTCAAGCCTTTAGATGCCAACACTTCTTTGATTTCATTCAAAGATTTACGACCCAAATTCGGAGTTTTAAGAAGCTCTGTTTCAGTACGTTGAATCAAATCGCCGATATAATAAATATCTTCAGCTTTCAGACAATTAGCTGAACGCACAGTTAATTCCAAATCATCTACCGGACGCAGCAGGATAGGATCAATAGGAGGAGCTTTTTCTTCAACTTCTTCTACTGGAGTACCTTGCAAATCAGCAAAGATAGACATTTGATCAATTAAAATACGAGCGGCACTACGTACAGCTTCTTCAGGATCAATAGAACCATCAGTTTCAATATCCAAAACCAATTTATCTAAATCCGTACGCTGCTCTACGCGTGCAGGTTCAACTTCAAAGCTAACACGACTGATGGGCGAAAAGCTCGCATCCAACTGAATTGCACCAATCTGGCGGTTTTCATCGCGCACAACACGACGACCGGAAACAGATTGATAGCCACGCCCCTGCTCAACTTTGATTTCCATCTCAATTTGACCATTCTCGGCCAAATGACAAATAATATGCTCAGGATTTAAAATTTCCACATCATGTGGCAATTCGATATCACCGGCAACTACTGCACCGGCCCCTGACTTTTTCAAAGTTAACTGAACTTGGCCACGCCCATGCAGCTTAAATACAATACCTTTGACATTCAACAAAATATCGACGACATCTTCTTGAACGCCATCAACAGTAGAGTATTCGTGCAATACACCGGAAATAGCCACTTCAGTAGGAGCAAAACCATTCATGGATGACAGTAAGATACGACGCAAAGCATTACCTAAAGTATGACCAAAACCGCGCTCAAACGGCTGCATGGATACTTTTGCACGAGTTGTAGATAAAGTATCGACATCAATTTGACGAGGTTTCAAAAATTCGGTTGTGCTATTTTGCATTTAACTGTCCCTCACTGAGCTAGCGTTATTTAGAGTAGAATTCTACCACCAGCTGTTCATTAATATCGCCAGTTAATTCTGAACGATCCGGCATATTTTTAAATACGCCTTCCAATTTGTCTGCATCAACAGAAACCCAGCTTGGTAAACCGATTTGAGTTGCCAGACTTAAAGCCTCCTGGATACGAACCTGTTTTTTAGCTTTCTCACGAACAGCTACAACATCACCGGCTTTAACTTGGAAAGAAGGAATATTTACAACCTGACCGTTAACGGTAATTGCTTTATGAGAAACCAGCTGACGCGCCTCAGCACGAGTCGAGCCAAATCCCATGCGATATACTACATTATCCAAACGAGACTCTAACAATTGCAGCAGCAATTCACCAGTAGAGCCTTTACGTCGATCTGCTTCTGCAAAATAGCGACGGAATTGACGTTCCAAAACGCCATAAATACGACGAATTTTTTGCTTTTCACGCAATTGCAAACCATAGTCGGACAAACGCGGTTTTTTTGCGCCGTGCTGACCAGGAGCGGAGTCCAGTTTACATTTAGAATCCAAAGAACGACGAGCGCTCTTCAGAAATAAATCAGTGCCTTCTCGACGTGCTAATTTACATTTAGGGCCAATATAACGTGCCATGTTTCAATCACTCCTTTAAATACGACGTTTTTTAGGCGGACGGCAACCGTTATGAGGCAACGGAGTAACGTCGGTAATACTGGTAATTTTAAAACCAAGAGCGTTGAGTGCACGTACAGAAGACTCTCGACCAGGACCAGGGCCTTTTATACGAACTTCTAAATTTTTAACGCCATATTCTTGGGCAACTTTACCAGCTGCTTCTGCAGCCACCTGAGCTGCAAACGGTGTACTTTTACGAGAACCTTTAAAACCAGCGCCGCCAGAGGTAGCCCAAGACAATGCATTGCCTTGACGGTCAGTGATTGTAATGATGGTATTGTTGAAGGAAGCATGTACATGCACAATACCTTCGCTTACGGTTTTACGTACTTTTTTACGTACACGCGAAGCTGTGTTTGCTTTAGCCATTAATAAAATTCCTTAAAAATTATTTTTTACCAGCAATCGCTTTACGCGGACCTTTGCGGGTACGAGCGTTTGTGCGAGTGCGTTGACCACGACAAGGCAAACCTCGACGATGACGGAAACCACGGTAACAACCCATGTCCATCAATCGTTTGATGCTCATCGTTACCTCACGGCGCAAGTCACCTTCCACTTCATATTTGGCAACTTGTTCACGCAAAGCGTCTAATTGAGCCTCGTCCAAATCTTTTGCTTTTGTAGTGGGAGCAATATTTGCTGCCTCGCAAATTAATTTAGCACGAGTAGCACCAATACCATAAATAGCCTGCAAGCCAATTACGATATGTGCATTATTAGGGATATTTACCCCTGCAATACGAGCCATATTTTTTCCTTTAAACGGCAAAGTTCGTCACTATACCACAAAGTCTTGCTAAAAGAAAATTTCCCTTAACCTTGACGTTGTTTGTGACGAGGATCAGTACAAATTACACGAACCACTCGATTACGACGGATAATCTTACAGTTGCGGCAAATTTTCTTTACAGACGGTTGTACACGCATTATCTTTCCTTATATCGTTTTATCTAGCTCGGAAGACTATCCGAGCCCGAGTTAAATCATAAGGTGTCAGTTCTACCGTCACCTTATCCCCAGGAGAGATCCGGATATAGTGCATACGCATTTTCCCGGAAATATGACCTAATACAATATGGTCATTCTCAAGCTTTACTTTAAAAGTTGCGTTAGGTAGAGTTTCAAGAATCTCCCCCTGCATTTGTATGGTATCTTCTTTAGCCATAATTCTACTTACGTGATAAAGATTTCATATCAAGACCGCTCATTAAACTCTCATATTGCTGAGTCATGCGGTAAGAGTTAATTTGGGTACTAAAGTCCATTGTAACCACGACTAAAATCAGTAAAGATGTACCACCCAAATAAAAAGGAACATTCAAAGCTGTTGTCAAAAATTCTGGAATTAAACAAATAGTTGTAATATATAATGCACCAAACAAAGTGAGGCGCAATACAACCTGCTCCAGATACTGAGAAGTTTGCTTACCAGGTCGAATTCCCGGTACAAAAGCACCGCTTTTCTTCAAATTCTCTGCCATTTCTTTTGGACTAAAAACTAAGGCTGTATAAAAATAGCAGAAGAAAATAATTGTCACTGTAAATAACAAAATATATAAAGCTTGCCCATGCTGAAGCAAACCAGCAATTTTATGCAACAAACTACCTGTATCATTAGAACCAAACCAGCTTAACAAAGTGGATGGAAACAAAATAATACTTGACGCAAAAATAGGAGGAATGACGCCTGCCATATTCAACTTAAAGGGCATATGCGTATTAGAACCTTGCATTACACCACTACCAATTTGGCGTTTCGCATAATGTACGGGAACTTTACGCTGCGCACTTTCAAAATATACAACAATATAAATTAATAGCAATGCACCAATAACAATTGACACAGCCGTAGGCATACCAATTGATCCTTGGCTCGTTAAAGCTAATAATCTTGCTATACCGGAAGGAATACCGGCAGCGATACCAGCAGTAATAATCAAGGAAATGCCATTCCCAATCCCACGCTCCGTAATCTGCTCACCTAACCACATCAGGAACATTGTACCTGTGACTAAGCTCACTACCGTAGAAATATGGAACTCCAAAGAATTAGTGACAACCACACCTTGCTGGAATACAAAGGTAGCTACACCAAAACTCTGTAAGATAGCTAATAGTACTGTACCGTATCTTGTATATTTTGTAATAACTTTTCGACCTGCCTCCCCTTCCTTTTTTAATGCCTTTAAAGAAGGAATAATTTCAGAGGCCAATTGAACAATTATTGATGCTGAAATATATGGCATTATGCCAATTGCAAATATACTAAAGCGCTCTAACGAACCACCAGAAAACATGTTCAACATGCCTAGTATGCCGTTCCCAGCGCTTTCGTATAATTTAGCTAAAGCAACAGCATCTACGCCAGGTACTGGGATATGGGCACCAATACGAAAAACAACTAACGCCCCTAAAAGAAACGTTAGACGTTTTTTCAGATCTCCAAATTTGGACAAGCCTGATAAAGATTGTTGATTAGCCACTATAATGCAAGCCTTATTCTTCCACTTTACCACCAGCAGCTTCAATTGCTGCTTTAGCCCCTTTAGTGGCTTTAATGCCCTTCAGGACAACAGCTTTTGAAAGCTCACCAGAGGCAATAACTTTCACATTGGAAACAGTTGTAGGAACCAACCCAGCTTGCTTGAGAACTAATACATCAATCTCATTCACAGCGAGTAAGTTCAATTCACTCAAACGAATCTCAGCGTTAGCAGCAGCAGTCAAAGATTTGAAACCACGTTTTGGTAGGCGACGTTGCAAAGGCATTTGACCGCCTTCGAAACCTACTTTATGAAAACCACCAGAACGGCTTTTTTGACCTTTATGACCACGGCCACCAGTTTTACCTAAACCACTACCAATACCACGACCTACACGACGACGAGCGTGAGTAGCCCCCTCAGCAGGTTGAATAGAATTTAGAAACATATCAAGACTCCACTTTCAACAAGTAGCTGATTTTGTTAATCATACCACGGTTTTCAGGGGTATCTAAAACCTCTACTGTATGCTCACGATGGCGTAAACCTAAACCACGAGCACATGCACGATGAGATTCAATTGTACCAATCAGGCTCTTCACCAATGTAACTTTAATCTTTTTTTGCTCAGTCATGGTTTGCTCCCAAAATGTCTTCTACTGTTAGGCCACGTTTAGCAGCGATATCAGCAGGTGTATATAACTTAGACAAGCCATCTAATGTAGCTCGTACAATGTTATAAGGGTTTGTAGAACCATGCACTTTAGCAGAAATGTTATGAATACCCATAGCATCAAAAACTAAGCGCATAGGACCACCTGCCTTTACACCACTACCTTCTTTAGCGGGTTGCATAAAGACTTTAGTAGCGCCATGACGCCCAATAACCTCATGATGAATCGTACCATTTTTTAGAGGTACTTTAATCATAGAGCGACGAGCCTGATCCATTGCTTTTTGAACAGCTACCGGCACTTCTTTTGACTTACCTTTACCCATACCAATACGACCATCCCCATCACCAACAACAGTTAGCGCAGAGAAAGCCATGATACGACCACCTTTAACTACTTTAGTTACGCGATTAACTGCGACCATTTTTTCAATCAGGCCGTCACCACGTTCTTCAATTTCATGTTTTGCCATCTGAAAGTCTCCAATTATTAGAAGCTTAAACCATTTTCACGTGCAGCTTCAGCCAAAGCTTTCACTCGACCGTGATATTGGAAACCTGAACGATCAAAAGCAACTTTTTCCACACCTACTGCTTTAGCTTTCTCAGCAATGCGCTTTCCTACTACTGCAGCTGCCTCGATGTTGCCACCAGATTTCAGACTACCACGCACTTCAGCTTCCAATGTAGAGGCTTGAGCCAATACTTTATCACCTTCAGCACTAATTACTTGAGCATAAATATGATTATTGCTACGGAACACACATAATCTTACCATTTTCAAGTCCGCAATACGTGCACGGGTTTTGCGTGCACGACGGAGTCGGGTTGTATGTTTATCCATTAGTGAACCTCAATTATTTTTTCTTGGCTTCTTTCATCACTACCACTTCACCTACATAACGAACACCCTTACCTTTATAAGGCTCAGGAGAACGGAATGCACGAATTTCAGCAGCGACTTGACCAACCACTTGTTTATCTGCACCAGTCAAAATGATCTCTGTTTGGCTAGGAGTTTGAACAGAAACACCTTCAGGCATTTCATATACGATTGGATGAGAAAAACCTAAAGACAAATTCAAAACTTTGCCTTGAGCTTGAGCACGATAACCCACACCAATCAATTGTAGTTTTTTCTCAAAACCTTCTGAAACACCTTTAACCATATTATTAACTAATGCACGAGCAGTACCTGACATAGCATTTGCCTGCTTACTGTCATTTTTTGCAGCAAAAGTTAATTTACCATCGTTTAATTCAATGGCGACATCAGAATGCAAAGGAAAGGACAACTCGCCATTCTTACCCTTGATAACCAATGCTTCTGTTCCAAATTTTACTTCTACACCAGCAGGAACAGTCACTGGGTTTTTTGCGACACGTGACATTTACTTTTCTCCACTAGGCTACGATGCACAACAACTCACCACCGACGCCCTCAGAGCGAGCCTTGCGGTCAGTCATCACACCTTTAGAAGTACTAACAATAGCGATACCCAATCCATTCATAACATTAGGAATTTCGCTAGAAGCTTTGTAAATACGCAAACCTGGACGTGAAACACGTTTAATTTGCTCAATCACAGGACGGCCTGCATAATATTTCAATTGAATTTCCAATACCGGCTTCGCATCAGCAGAAACCGAAAAATCCTCGATATAACCTTCCTCTTTCAAGACTTTTGCAATTGCACACTTTAATTTAGAGGAAGGCATGGCAACTGCTACCTTATTGGCACGTTGCGCATTACGAATACGAGTCAACATATCGGAAATAGGATCATGCATACTCATTATTAATACTCCTATTACCAGCTAGCTTTAACAACACCGGGAATCTCGCCACGCATAGCGATTTCACGGATTTTAATACGACCCAAACCGAATTTACGGAAAGTACCACGAGGACGACCTGTCAAAGCACAACGACGGCGTTGACGTACAGGAGCTGCATTACGCGGAATGGATTGGAATTTCAGACGAGCTTCAAAACGCTCCTCTTCAGTTGCATTCGCATCATTAATAACAGCAAAAATTGCCTCACGTTTAGCTGCAAACTTTTTCGCCAAAGCTTGACGTTTCAGTTCACGATTAATAAGTGCTTTCTTAGCCATGATTATCCTTTAAACGGAAACTTGAACAGTGACAATAAAGCTTTAGCTTCCTCATCAGTTTTTGCAGTAGTTGTAATAGTAATATTCAAACCACGCAAAGCATCAATTTTATCGTATTCAATTTCCGGGAAAATGATTTGCTCGCGAACACCCATGTTGTAATTACCACGACCATCAAATGATTTGCCACTTACACCACGGAAGTCACGTACACGAGGTAATGCAATAGTAATCAAACGATCCAAGAATTCAAACATTTGATCACGGCGTAATGTTACTTTGCAACCGACAGGATAATTATCGCGAATCTTAAAACCTGCGATAGATTTACGAGCAACAGTAACGACTGGTTTTTGACCAGCAATTTTCTCTAAGTCAGATACCGCGTGCTCCATAACTTTTTTATCAGCAACGGCTTCTCCAACACCCATATTTAAAGTAATTTTTTCAATACGGGGAACTTCCATTACTGACTTGTAACCAAATTGTTTAATCAATTCAGGAACAACTGTATCTTTATAAAACTCTCTCAAACGAGCCATGTTATCTCCTTATGCTCCAATAACAGAGCCATTTGATTTGAAGAAACGAACGCGCTTAACTTTGCCTTCATTCTCAATCAGTTTAATACCAACACGGTCTGCTTTATTAGTTTCCGGATTCAGGATTGCGACATTAGAAATATCCAACGGCATTTCTTTAGAAACAATACCACCCTCAATACCACGCATTGGATTAGGTTTTTGGTGACGTTTTACGACGTTAATACCTTCAACAACAACTTTACCACCCAATACGCGAACTACTTGACCTTGCTTACCTTTATCCTTACCAGTGATCACAACAACTTGGTCACCTTTAATGATTTTATTCATCGCGCTATTCCTTATAATACTTCAGGCGCCAATGAAACGATTTTCATAAATCGCTCAGTACGCAACTCGCGGGTTACTGGACCAAAAATACGAGTACCCAGAGGTTCAAGTTTATTGTTTAACAACACTGCAGCGTTGTTATCAAATTTAATCAACGCACCATCAGGACGACGCACACCTTTAGCAGTACGAACAACAACCGCATTGTACACATCACCTTTTTTAACACGACCACGTGGGGCCGCATCTTTAACTGCGACTTTAATAATATCGCCAACAGAAGCGTAGCGACGCTTAGATCCGCCCAATACCTTGATACACATCACACGACGCGCACCAGAGTTATCAGCCACATCTAAGATGGTCTGCATTTGAATCATATTAGTACCTTTAAATTAACCAACTTAATTTACCATTTTCATATAACTCGCCCACTTATTTCAATTGAGCTAACTAAATGAAACCATCACGGTTCTAGTAAACCAGTCTTGGATCCCGAGGGGAAGAAACTTCCAGAAGAAACTGAAAGATAAGAAACGAAGTTTACACGCAAATTCACTTTGGCGCAACACTTCGTTTCTTATTAAAGCTAACTGTCTTAAATTTTAAACAGTACGTGCTTTCTCAACCAGTTCTTTAACAACCCAAGATTTGGTTTTTGACAGTGGACGAGATTCCGCAATTACTACAACATCGCCAATTCCATATTGATTATTTTCATCATGGGCATGGATTTTAGTTGATAAACGGATAATTTTACCGTACAGAGGATGTTTTACTTTACGCTCAACCAATACTGTCACAGTTTTGTCCATTTTGTCGCTTACCACTTTGCCTTGCAAAGTACGAACATTTTTATTTTCGCTCATTACTTAGCACCTTTTTCAGTTAAAATGGTTTTAATACGAGCAATATCGCGACGTACACGTTTTAATTCGCTTGGCTTACCCAATTGACCAGTTGCGTTTTGCATACGTAAGCCAAACTGAGCTTTCAACAAGTCCAACAAATCTGCATTTAATTGCTCAATAGATTTGTCTTTCAATTCATTTGCTTTCATTATTGACCTACCTGTCTTACTACAAAGGTCGTAGGAATAGGCAATTTGGCAGCAGCCAATTCAAATGCTTCACGAGCCAAAGCCTCTGGAACACCGTCCATCTCATACAACACTTTGCCTGGTTTGATTTCGGCAATGTAATATTCCACGTTACCTTTACCGCCACCCATACGAACTTGAATAGGTTTTTCAGTAATTGGTTTATCAGGGAATACACGAATCCAAATACGACCACCACGTTTAATGTGGCGAGTCATTGTACGACGAGCAGCTTCGATTTGGCGGGCAGTCAAACGACCGCGACCAACGGCTTTCAAACCGAACTCACCGAAACTTACTTTGTTACCGCGGGTAGCAATACCAGTATTGCGACCTTTTTGTTGCTTGCGGTATTTCAGTCTAGTTGGCTGCAGCATTACGTCCACCTGCCTTTCTTTGTTTCTTTTCATGCTCAGGTTTAGCTGAAGTCTTTACATTACCTTCAGTATAGACCCAAACTTTCAGACCCAGCACGCCATAAGTAGTATGAGCTTCGCTAGTTGCATAATCTACGTTTGCGCGCAAAGTATGCAGAGGTACTCGACCTTCACGATACCATTCGCTACGAGCAATATCTGCACCATTCAGACGACCTGAGGTCATAATCTTGATACCTTTTGCTCCTGAACGCATAGCATTTTGCATAGCGCGTTTCATAGCACGGCGGAATTGAACGCGTTTTTCCAATTGCTGAGCAATACCATCAGCAATAATTTGTGCATCCAATTCAGGTTTACGGATTTCTTCGATATTCACATGAACAGGCACGCCCATCAAGGCTTGCAAATCACGTTTCAGAACTTCGATATCCTCACCTTTTTTACCAATTACTACGCCCGGACGGGCAGAGTGGATGGTAATGCGTGCAGATTTTGCAGGACGTTCAATAACTACGCGACCAACAGAAGCATTCGCCAATTTTTTACGCAGGTAGTTACGAACATCAATGTCTTGTTTCAAAACAGCAGAAAAGTCGGTGCTTTTAGCAAACCATTTTGAAGCCCAGTCTTTAGTTACCGCCAGGCGAAAGCCTGTAGGGTTAATCTTTTGTCCCATAGCTTTTCCTTAGTTGCCCACTGTCACATTGATATGACAAGTTTGTTTTTCAATGCGGTTACCGCGACCTTTGGCACGAGCTTGGAAACGTTTCAAGCTTGGACCTTTGTCAACAAAGATAGTGACCACTTTCAACTCATCAATGTCGGCACCGTTATTGTGCTCGGCATTAGCAATAGCTGATTCCAATACTTTCTTAATTAACTCAGCACCTTTTTTAGGACTGAAAGTCAAAATATTCAAAGCTTGGGCAACGTCTTTACCGCGAATCAAATCAGCTACCAAACGAGCTTTTTGAGCTGAAATACGGGCATTTTTATGTTGTGCATTTACTCTCATGATTCACCTTATTTCTTTTTAGCCTTTTTATCAGCCAAGTGGCCTTTAAAGGTACGGGTCAATGAGAATTCGCCTAATTTATGACCAACCATGTTATCGCTGATAAACACGGGCACATGGGTGCGGCCGTTGTGTACAGCAATGGTCAGACCGATAAAATCAGGCAGAATGGTAGAACGACGAGACCAAGTTTTAATCGGGCGCTTGTCGTTGCTTGCACGAGCAGCATCTACTTTTTTCAGCAAATGCAGGTCTACATATGGGCCTTTTTTCAATGAACGAGCCATACTAATTAACCTTTATTTGAGTAACGACGACGAACAATCATGTTATCCGTGCGTTTGTTATTACGAGTGCGGTAGCCTTTAGCAGGAGTACCCCATGGGCTAACCGGTTCGCGAGCTTCACCGGTACGACCTTCACCACCACCATGCGGGTGATCGACAGGGTTCATGACAACACCACGAACGGTCGGACGAATACCGCGCCAACGATTGGCACCGGCTTTACCGATTTTTTTCAGGCTTTGCTCTTCGTTACCGACTTCACCGATGGTTGCACGGCAATCTACGTTGATTTTACGAACTTCGCCAGAGCGCAGACGGACTTGAGCGTATGCGCCTTCTTTAGCCAGCAATACCGCAGAAGCACCGGCAGAACGTGCAATTTGAGCACCTTTGCCAGGTTTCATTTCGATACAGTGGATAGTTGTACCAACGGGGATGTTGCGGATCGGCAGGGTGTTACCTACTTTGATGGCAGCTTCAGCACCGGAAACCAATACAGCACCGGCTTGAATACCGCGAGGAGCGATGATGTAGCGACGCTCACCGTCTGCATAGCACAACAGTGCAATGAAGGCAGTACGGTTAGGATCGTATTCAATACGCTCTACTTTTGCAGGGATACCGTCTTTGTTACGTTTAAAGTCTACAACACGGTAATGGTGTTTATGACCGCCGCCTTTGTGACGGGTGGTGATATGACCATTATTGTTACGACCGGCAGTAGAATTTTTCTTTTCGAGCAAAGGTGCATAAGGCGCACCTTTGTGCAAACCTTCTGTTACCACGCGAACCATGCCGCGACGGCCTGCAGAAGTTGGCTTCATTTTAACAATTGCCATTTTGTTTATTCCTTATCTGCAGCTGCAGCAGCGGCTTCCAAATCCAACTCTTGACCGGCAGCCAAGCTTACATAAGCTTTTTTAACATCGCTGCGGCGGCCCAAAGTACGACCAAAACGCTTAGTTTTACCTTTAGTAGTAACGGTAGTTACAGAAGCAACTTGAACACCGAACAGCAGCTCAACAGCAGCTTTGATTTCAGGTTTGGTTGCATTTGCCAAAACTTTAAACGTCATTTGGTTGCGTTTTTCAGCCAATACGTTGCTTTTTTCAGAAACGATAGGTGCCAAAATCACTTGAGTCAAACGTTGTTGATTCATACCCATTGCTCCTCTAATTGTGCAACTGCATCTTTAGTGATGATTACTTTTTTGTAACGCAGCAAGCTGTAAGGATCAACTTGTTGAGCTTCCAAAACCAACACGTTTGGCAAGTTGCGTGAAGCCAAGTAAACATTCTCATCGAGCTGTTTGGTTACAAACAGCACTTGCTCCAGACCCAGATTTTTCACTTGCTCAGCAAAAACTTTGGTTTTAGGAGTTTCAGCAGTCAACGCTTCGATCGCAAACAAACGCTCGTCACGAGCCAATTGGGACAGGATAGTCGCCATACCGGCACGGTACATTTTACGGTTTACTTTTTGAGTAAAGTTTTCGTCGGGTTTGTTCGGGAACGCACGACCACCTTTACGCCACAGCGGAGAAGAAGTCATACCGGAACGGGCACGGCCGGTACCTTTTTGGCGCCATGGTTTTTTGGTCGAGTGTTTTACTTCGGCACGGGTTTTTTGAGCACGGTTACCAGAGCGGGCGTTTGCCAAGTAGGCATTTACCAGCTGATGAACCAACGCTTCATTGTATTCGCGAGCGAACAAAGCATCAGAAACAGACAGACTGCCTGAAACTTGTCCTTTAGCGTCAATTACTTTCAATTCCATTACGCACCTACTTTCACGCTAGGACGAACTACAACATCGCTGTTGACCGCACCCGGAACAGCACCCTTAACCAACAACAGTTGGCGTTCTGCATCAACACGGACAACTTCCAGTTTTTGGACAGTTGCTTTAGTGTTACCGTATTGACCGGCCATGCGTTTACCGGGGAACACGCGACCTGGGTCTTGCGCCATACCGATAGAACCTGGAACACGGTGAGAACGGGAGTTACCGTGGGAAGTACGTTGGGCACCGAAGTTATGACGTTTGATCGTACCGGAGAAACCTTTACCTTTAGAGGTGCCGGTTACATCGACCAGTTGACCGACTTCAAACATAGAAACGGTGATTTCGTCACCGGCTTTCAATTCAGCCAGTTTTTCTTCAGTCAAAGCAAACTCGATCAAACCGCGACCGGCTTCAACACCTGCTTTTGCAAAGTGTCCGGCTTCGGCTTTATTGACACGGTTAGCTTTTTTCTGACCAAAGGTAACTTGAACGGCAGTATAGCCGTCAGCATCTTTGGATTTTACTTGTGTAACGCGGTTGGCAGACATATCCAAAACGGTTACCGGAACAGAAACACCCTGTTCGTCGAACACGCGGGTCATACCAACTTTGCGTCCAACCAGACCTAAAGTCATGATTATTTTCCTTTTAAAGTAAAGGGGCGGGCTACGATTGGCCTGCCTTCGGACAATGATAAAACTTGGTACAAATGCACCAAGTCCGCCATTATAATCGACAAATCAAGCAAATACCAATATTTTTTTAACACAGGGGCTTACTCGTGCTTTTTATCTCTATAAATCTATATTTCGCCGTCTATATATCCGAGGGAAGCGGTGTGTTGTTTACACACAAATCACCTTCCATATTTAACAAAAGGCCGTCTGAAAACCACAATCAATGGTTTTCAGACGACCTTTTATCCTACCGATACATTCAAACAACGGTCTATTTCGCTTTATCTCCGTTCCAAGGTGCAACTTTAAACAGCAACAACATGCCTGGAATCCCCAATATGAAACACAGCCAGAAGAAATTGACGTAGCCCATCGCTTCAATCAGAAACCCTGCTGTCGCATTCATAAACGTACGCGGTACGGCGGATAGGCTGGACAGCAGCGCAAACTGCGTGGCGGTAAATGCGGTATTGGTTTGTTGCGCCATATACGACACAAATGCCACCGTACCCAGGCCTACACCAACTGCCTCGGCAGCAATGACGACTGCCAACATGGTTCGTTCCGATGCACCCACATGCTCGAAATGTCCGAAACTTGCCAGCCACGCAAAACCTAAAATCGTCACCCATTGCACCAAACCAAACAGCCACAATGCACGGTTCACGCCTAATTTGTTTACCCAAATACCGCCGATAATTCCGAAAATCACCGCCGGCCACAATCCCGCGTTTTTCGCAATCAGTCCGATGTCGGTCTTGGAGAAACCCATATCGATATAAAACGGTGTTGCCAAGGCGGTTGCCATGCTGTCACCCAGTTTATACAGCAAGATAAACGCCAAAATAATCAGTGCCTGTTTAACGCTTTGACGGGTAAAGAAATCGCGGAACGGTTCGATAACGGTATCTTTAAACCCTTTTGCACCGACGGGTTGACGGGCCGGTTCTTGCGCTACGAATAAAGTGGCCAGCAACCCTAGAACCATGAACAGCGCAGTAATAATGAAGACGGACGACCAAGGCATCCTGTCGGCCAAAATCAAACTCAATGAAGCCGGAATCAGCGAGGAAATACGATAGGCATTTACATACAGCGAGTTACCCAAAACCAACTCTTCATCGGATAACACTTCTCGGCGGAAAGCATCGACCACGATATCCTGACTGGCAGAAAAAAACGCCACTACCAAAGACAGTCCCAAAATAATGGACAAATGTTCTTGCGGGCGGACAAACGCATAGGCAACCAAAAGCAACAAAAGCGCGATCTGCATCACCAACATCCAACCGCGCCGCAAACCTAAAAACGGCAAGCGTACAGAGTCCATGAGCGGAGACCAGATAAATTTCCAAGTGTAGGGAAAACCGATCAGGGCAAACAGGCCAATGGTTTTCAAATCAACATGTTCGCTGCGCAGCCACGCCGGAATCAGGCTGTATAAGAAATAAAGCGGCAGCCCCGATGTGAAGCCCGTAAAAATACAAATCAGCATATTGCGCGAAAAAATCCGCTGCATCGTGCTTGGTTGTGAAGCAGTCATAATGGATGAGCAACATCAAAAAGAAAGGCGCATTGTAACAAATCCTGTTCAAACAAACTTTAAACTATGCATAATAATCAAAAAGGTCGTCTGAAAACCCGAAATCCGATTTTCAGACGACCTGTCTTGGTTGCGTCGCAGCGGTTTACGCCGCTTTCTTTTCGCGTATCGGCAGGTTCAGCAAAGCCGCCGCCCCCGCCAACACCGCGTCGGCATACCACATCCAGCCGTAATCGTTGAACCGGTAAATCACGATGCCACCGATATACGAGCCTAAAAAGCCGCCGATTTGGTGGCTCAACATCGTCAGCCCGAACAGCGTCGCCAGATAGCGCGTGCCGAACAGTTTGCCCGTAATCGCAGCGGTCGGGGCGACGGTAGCGAGCCAAGTGAAGCCCAGCGCGGCGGCGAAAATGTAGAAATTGACGTCGGTTCTCGGGGCGGCAAGGTATATCAGCACCATCGCCACACGCGAGGCGTAGAGTCCGAACAAAACATATTTGCCCAAAAACCGCCCCGTACACCAGCCCGAAAAAATGCAGCCCGCAATGTTCGCCAAGCCGATAATCGCAATCGAAGTCGAAGCGACCGAAGCGGGCAGGCCGCAGAGCGCGATTTCGTTGGGCAGGTGGGTTACCAAAAACGCGATGTGGAAACCGCAGGTAAAAAAGCCCAAGTGCAGCAGGATGTAGCTGCGGTCTTTAAACGCCGCTTTGACTGCCTGCCCCAGCGATTGCCCGTTTTCAGACGACGTGTGGTGCGTGGCGACAGCGTTTTTGCCGCCCGCCAGCCACCACGAAATCGGCAGGATTAAAAGCGCAATCCCGCCCCAAACATAAAACGTCCCCGTCCAGCCGACGGCGGGCAACACCAGCAAACCCTGCACCAGCGGCGCAAACAGAAACTGCCCCGCCGAACCGCCCGCGTTGACCAGCCCCGAAGCCAAACCGCGTTTGTGCGGCGGCACTTTCGCCGCGACCTGCCCCATGATGATGGAGAAACCGCCCGCGCCCGTTCCGAATGCAAAAAGCAGCCCGATTGCCAGCATCAGCCCCCAATAAGTCGGCATCTGCGGCACCATCAGGCAGGCACAAACCAACAGCAACGCGCCGCCGCCCAAAACCTTAAACGCGCCGAAGCGGTCGGCAAGCGCGCCGGAAAGCGGCTGGGACACGCCCCACATCAACTGGAAAACGGCAATAATCAGGCTGAACTCTTGGATACTCAGCTCGGTAGAGTCGACAACGGGGCGGACAAACAGTCCCAAAGTCATGCGCATGCCGATGGTAATCAGCAGGATGGCGGCGGCAGCGGCGGTCACCAGCCAAAGGTCGGGGGATTTTTGCTGTGTGTGGGTCATGGTTATTGTTTGTTTCTATTGGAAAATGCCGTTCAATCAAACGGCAGAATGACGGATTTTAACAAACGGGCTGACGCAGGCTAAATAACTCCTGATGCTTTGGATATAGCCAAAATCTTTATCCGCACCGTTTTTCAATTTTTTTCTATCCGCAAGGCAGAGAATGGGAGACAGGCAGCAACGCGGTGTGTTAAAAACAGCAAAGGTCGTCTGAAAACCTAAAATCCGATTTCAGACGGCCTTTGTTCAAATAAATAGCAATTTATTTATTAAGAAATTAATTATACAGACTTATCATTTTTTCATTTTTCATAAGCATCTTGTTCAGCACGAATATGCTCATAATATGCATTCATAGGGTGCTTGGGATGCATTCGTGAATATCCTGTGACAAAAACTCTAACCTTATGCTCAGGTAGAATATGTGCCTGTATATAAGCTTCACTATCCCCAACATATTCAATAGGAACTTCCATATTTATATGTTCCCATTTATCTGGTTCTTCTCTTAGAAGAATCAATGTTACAGGAACTGGTTTATCAACCTTAATAGATACACAACAAACAACTGCTCCGCCTCCATTATATGGCAATGCATCCATTATAACTTTATTATCCTCCTCTCCTAACATTACCGTAGCAGCCTCTCTCGTATAACTATATACTTCCATTGAATAAGTTTTAGTCAAAGGCTTATTATAATATAAACTAATCACCAGGATAGATACTATACAAACCGCTATAATTAGCAATTCTTTAGTTTTTTGCTGCATTTAAGATCATCCTTCTTTGACTTAACAAGCTGAATCTATAATTACTTAATATAAATTTAAAATATTCTTTATTTTAAAATACTTTCTATATCATTTTTATTAAAAATTCAAGGAATATTCCCTCTAACTTCATTATTATCAAAAATAGTAGGAGTATACCCGATAAACTTCTTAATAAAAAAACAAATTATTCATATAATCTTCTATCTTTCTGCAAGAATCATTCCAAGCAATATATTTATATGCTCATATTTTTTAGTAGCAAGGGGGAAGTACATTTTCAATTTTCAATTTTCTATTTTTACTTAATTTAGTATATATTCACTTCCACTTCACTTAGATTGAATAAATTATCAAATCGGGACTTTTCAACCACAAAAAATTATTCTTATAATAAAACAGAAGATTACCACAAAACCTAATGCAAAGTTCAGTGTGTGCTTTATCAATAAAGAATTCATTTTATTCCCTGATTCACTGAGCGACCACCAGATTTAACAGGCAAAACCCACGCTACGGCTTGACTAAAATCCCTCTGAAAAATTGAAACTTGGATTGCAGTCTGCTTAGACGTAACGGTGCGGGTGTTTTTGATTAACTATATTGAAAAAAGATTAGGAAACACAGACGAGATAACAGGCACACAAAACAGACAAAGGTCGTCTGAAACCGTAAATCTGGTTTCAGACGACCTTTTTGTCGATTCGGGCATCTTAAACGATGCCTTCTTCTTTCAGCCTTTAGTCTTTGCGCGTTTCCACCAAGACCATTTCGGTGGCGACGACGGGTTCGGCTTCAACTTTCGGCACGTCGGCGCGGCGCAGGCCGGATTCGGGTTCGGGCTGCACCTGTTCGGCAAAGGCGGCGACGGCTTCGGGATTGGTTTCGACGAACACCAAACCGCCTAAGTCGGGCATCGCGGCAACGGCAGGGACAGTTTCTTCCGGCTCGGTCACTTCCGCTTGGCCTGCTTCCGGCGCAGTTTGCGGTTCGGATTCTGCTGCTTGGGCGGCGGCGGCGGCCGCTGCTGCTGCTGCTGCTGCGGCAAGGGCTTCGATGGCGGCGGCGGCCTCGCGTTCGGCTTTCCAAACGACCAGCTCTTCCTCCATTTCGGCGACGGCTTCGGCTTCACCTTCGGCAGGGACGGCGGTCATCGGTTGGTAGCCGTCTTCGGTTTCGATGGCAAACACGGAGGTCGGGGTTTCTTCAACGCTGCCGATGGCGGAGTCGATGATGCTGCATTCGTCGTCGGTGCTGTCTTCGATCAGGATGCCGCTGTCCGCTTCTTCGCCTTCGATGGAGAACACGAAGGCTTCTTCAGTGGCCGCAACGGGTTCGGAAACGACGACAACCAAAGGCTCGGCACTATCCTCGGGAGCGGGGATGGTTACGGCAAACGGTTCTTCTTCGACAGGCTCGCCCATGACGTGCGCGGCGGCGAAGCGGACTTTGTCGGCGGTATCGTGAATATTCAGGTACTGCTCGATTTTGGCGGCAGACGGAATATTGCGTTTTTTACCGTTTTGACGGCGGTCGCGCTGATTGTTGCGTTCGCGGCGGTCACGTTGGTTGTTGCGCTCGCGTTGGCGGCGTTCGTTGCCTTTCGGTGCATCGTTATCGGCGGTTTGCACGCCCTCTTCCGCTACGCTGTCCACTGCTTCGGACAAGGTTTCTTCCGCGCGGATTTCCGCTTGTTCGCGGTTGCGTTCGTTGCGGTTGTTGTTGCGGCGGCGTTTGCTGCCTTGCGCCTGTTCGACCGAACGGGATTCGTTTTCAGACGACGTTGCGGCGGCAAGTGCTTGGACTTCGAGGTTTTCGGCTTCCGCGGCGGCGTTGCGCTCGTTTTGGCGGTTGCGGCTGCGGCGGTTGTCTTTGGCGTTGCGGTTTTCGTTTTCCACTGCCTGATTGTCCGCTGCTTTGTCTTTGAAGTCCGTCACTTCGCGCACTTCTACCTTGCTGCCGTCGTGCCTATTGTTGCGGCGCGGGTTTTGGCGGCGGTTGTTTGCGCGGCGGTTGCCGGAATTGCCGTTGCGGTTGTTGCCGTTTGAAGTGCGTTTTTCTGCCACTTCGGCAACAGGCGCGGGTTCGGCTGCGGTATTGCCGCCGAAAATGCGTTTGAGCCATGCTTTGAAGGTATCCCACCATGAACCGCTTTTCTGCTCGGATACGGTCGGGGCAGGCTGGGTATGGCGCACGCCTTTGACGGCGGGTTCGGGACGGGCGGCTTTGGCTCTTTCGCTGCCGAAAGGTTTGGCGGATTCGTCTTCTTCCGGCTCGGCAACGCGTTTGTAGCTCGGTTCGCCGTCTTCTTCTACGTCGTCGATGCGGATGCGGTTGATTTCGTAGTGCGGGTTTTCCAAATGGATATTCGGAATCAGGACGACGTTGACGTCCAAACGCTCTTCCATCGCAAACAGCTCAGCGCGTTTTTCGTTCAGCAGGAAGGTGGCGACATCGACGGGTACTTGCGCATGCACTTCGCCGGTATTGTCTTTCATCGCTTCTTCTTGAATGATGCGCAAAACGTGCAGGGCGGTCGATTCGATACCGCGGATGACGCCGGTACCGGCGCAGCGCGGGCAGGCGACGTGGCTGCTTTCGCCCAAAGCGGGTTTCAGTCGTTGGCGGCTCAATTCCAAGAGGCCGAAGCGGGAGAGTTTGCCCATTTGCACGCGGGCGCGGTCTTTTTTGAGCGCGTCGCGCAGGACGTTTTCAACATCGCGCTGGTGCTTGGGGTTTTCCATGTCGATGAAGTCGATGACGACCAAACCGCCCAAGTCGCGTAGGCGCATTTGGCGGGCGACTTCTTCGGCGGCTTCCATATTGGTTTTGAACGCGGTGTCTTCGATGTCCGCGCCGCGTGTCGCGCGGGCGGAGTTGACGTCGATGGAAACCAGGGCTTCGGTGTGGTCGATCACAATCGCGCCGCCGGAAGGCAGGCTGACGCTGCGGGCAAACGCGCTTTCGATTTGGTGTTCGATTTGGAAGCGTGAGAACAGCGGCGTGTGGTCTTCATAGAGTTTCAGACGACCTACGTTGCTCGGCATGACGTAGCTCATAAACTCGGCAACTTGGTCATAAACCTCTTGATTGTCCACCAGAATTTCGCCGATGTCGGGACGGAAATAGTCGCGGATGGCACGGATGAGCAGCGAGCTTTCCATGAAGAGGAGGTAGGGTTCGTGGTGCGCCTTGCCGGCTTCTTCGATGGCCTGCCAAAGCTGTTTGAGGTAGTTCAAATCCCATTCCAACTCTTCCGCGCTGCGGCCGATACCGGCGGTGCGGGCGATGATGCTCATGCCGTTCGGAATGTCGAGTTCTGCCATAGCGGCTTTGAGTTCTTGGCGCTCTTCGCCTTCGATACGGCGGGATACGCCGCCGCCGCGCGGGTTGTTGGGCATCAATACCAGATAGCGTCCGGCCAGGCTGATGAAGGTGGTCAGCGCCGCGCCTTTGTTGCCGCGTTCGTCTTTTTCGACTTGGACGATGACTTCCATGCCTTCTTTGAGCACGTCTTGAATGCGCGCCCTGCCGCCTTCGTAATCTTGGAAATACGAACGCGATACTTCCTTAAACGGCAAAAAGCCGTGGCGGTCGGTTCCGTAATCTACGAAACACGCTTCCAGCGACGGCTCGATGCGGGTGATGATACCCTTATAAATATTACCTTTGCGCTGCTCTTTACCCAGCGTTTCGATGTCCAAATCCAAAAGGTTTTGCCCATCGACAATGGCAACGCGCAGCTCTTCGGCCTGCGTTGCATTGAACAACATTCTTTTCATAATCATTACCTCGCACAGGCGGGCAGCCTTTTCAGACGACCTGCCTGCTCTTTGTCAGACACTCTGCGAGGCGGGCGGGATTGGGCATAGCCCGCGCCCCTTTTCGGCGCGGAATGCAGAAACCCGGATGAGCAATCAGTTTTTGAATTGAAGTCCGCAAGGTTGCACGCCGCCCAAAACAATGCGGCCGTGTGCGGAAGGATACGGATAAAGAAGGCAATAAAGAACAATGCGGCGGAACACTCCGTCCGCCGCCGAAGTCCGGACGGTACAGGCCCGGCTTAGAAAACAGGTAGCCGACATCTTCTTATTATCGTTATGCCGGAAGTTTCGAACGGTGCGGCGCGGCAGGTTTGTCAAACACCCGTCCCTCGTCTTATGCCCGGTCAAATCGGCAAAATCAAATCAAACTTAATTACGCTCCTGCGTTTACGGGCTTTGGCATAAACGCAGGGAAAATGCTTTGCAGAGTGCGTTTTTAATATAAAATCTCGTTTTAACAATACCATCCGTCCCATACGGCCTGTTTGTACAGGTTTCTGCCGAAACGGATGTTCGGGATTATAGATGAAAACGCACGCAATAAGCAAAGATTCAGTCAGCCTGATTACCGTCGCCGAACACGAAGCCGGACAACGCCTTGACAACTATCTGATAAAAATCCTCAAAGGCGTACCCAAAAGCCATATCCACCGCATTATCCGCGCCGGCGAAGTGCGCCTGAACAAAAAACGCTGCAAGCCCGACAGCCGCATCCAAACAGGCGACCTGCTCCGCATCCCGCCCGTGCGCACCGCCGAAAAACAAAGGTCGTCTGAAAACCGCGCCCAAGCCGTACCCGCGCGCGAATTTACCATCATCTACGAAGACGACGCATTACTCGTCATCGACAAACCCGCAGGCACCGCCGTCCACGGCGGCAGCGGCGTGAGCTTCGGCGTCATCGAACAAATCCGCCGCGCCCGCCCCGATGCCCGCTATCTCGAACTCGTCCACCGCCTCGACAAAGACACCAGCGGCCTCTTGATGATCGCCAAAAAACGCAGCGCGCTCGTCAAACTGCACGAAGCCATCCGCAACGACCACCCCAAAAAAATCTACCTTGCGCTGGGCGTAGGCAAACTGCCGAACGACAGCTTCCACGTCAAACTGCCCCTGTTCAAATACACCGGCGCACAAGGCGAAAAAATGGTGCGCGTCAGCGAAGACGGACAATCCGCGCACACCATCTTCCGCGTGCTCAACCGCTTTTCAGACGACCTCCTCCACCAAGTCGGCCTCTCACACCTCACCCTCGTGCAAGCCACCCTGAAAACCGGACGCACCCACCAAATCCGCGTCCACCTCCAATCCCAGCAATGCCCCATCGCCGGCGACGAACGCTACGGCGACTACCAAGCCAACAAACGCCTCCAGAAACTCGGTTTGAAACGGATGTTCCTGCATGCCGCCGAGCTGCACCTCGACCACCCTCTGACAGGCGAAAAACTCATCTTAAAAGCCCCGCTGCCGCAAGATTTGGCACAATTCGTCCTGATGCTGGAAAACGCAGGGAAGGTCGTCTGAAACTTGTAGCGTGGGCTTTGCCCGCGACATGAGTGCAAAAACAACGGACGGATTCGGATTGCCAAACCACAAGTTTCGCGGGCATAGCCCACGCTACAACTCGCTCAAAAAATTAAATACCAACCGCTCCTCGAAAACACCCAAAGGTCATCTGAAACCCGTAGCGTGAGCTTTGCCCACGACATGAATGTAAAAACGACGGACGGATTCGGATTGCCAGACCACAAATTTCGCGGGCGTAGCCCACGCTACAACTCGCTCAAAAAATTAAAT